>CAZBQP010000102.1:0-4854 GCA_964494075.1 uncultured Clostridia bacterium | reverse complement strand
GGTTTTCTCACCCTTCTCCACATAAAAACACAGGACACACCTGTTGGTATGTCCTGTGTTTTGGCTGGGGCGAAGTGATTCGAACACCCGAATGACGGAGTCAGAGTCCGTTGCCTTACCGCTTGGCGACGCCCCATTATATAAAACTTGCGTTCCCTTTTACTCGTGTTATTCTATCAAACTTTTCATATTTTTGCAAGCGTTTTTATACCATTTTTCAAACTTTTTTCAAAATTCGGTAAAAATATTTATTCACTCCCTTTTTTCGCCCTTCTTTTTCTTCTATACTATAAAATAATCTAACACTCCCAAAATATATCGAATAAAGCCGAGCGATCTTCAAGCTTTATATAAATTCTCAACATAATTTCGCATTCAATCAGCAAAGGAGCCATTTCATCATGAAACTCAGTCAATTACACGAAAAAAATATCTACGTCGGAAAAACCTTCCGCGGCGTCTGTCGTGGCGTCGCACTCTCCCTCAAATCACAATCGGTGAAATACCTGCTCTGCGCAAGCACACAAACACAATCCACCACCGATTTTTCCGTAGGCGTTTCCGCCATCACGGAAATTGCAGAGGACGTCCGTCTTTCCAGACTTCGCCCCTGCTATCCTAAAAACTGCGCAAAAATTTCCATCGGTCTTCCCGTCTACTCCTTTGAAGGAGGTTTTATCGGCGTGGTGGAAGATATGGATATGCGAGATTTTGTCGCCACCAAACTCTACACCGATCGTGGTGCCGTCATTCCCATAACCTCCGTATTCGCTTGTTCCGATGCAGTCATTTTACGCAAAGAGCAAGCCTATCCGTTAGGTCAACGCATACCTACCCTCATGCTTTCGTCCGTTACGGACAAATCGGAAGCACTCGTAACCAAACCGTTATTGAGAGCCGCCATTCGCAATAAGTCGCTCATTCAGCTCACCCTTTCACTGCCACCCTTTAACATAGAAGAGCCATTCCGCAAACGCCGCTTTTTCTAAACGGCATATTTTGCGGAAAGTTTCAAAAGGCTTGCACACAAATCGTTGACAGCTCGCAAATCCTTCGTATCCCAGCGTTCTTTTGCCAAATACAAGGAAAACACTCTTTCTGTCTCCTCCACTTGCAACCGCTCGGCATGCGTAAGCTCTGCTTCTTTCACCTTACTCAACAGTTGCCTTGCATAAGTGAGTTTTATCGACTTTTTTAAGTCTTCCGAGCCACCCATGTCTGCATTCAGTTCGTTTTCACGTACATGAAGCGTCGTATTCAACCTCATGCGAATATAGCTGTTTTCACGATCGGGAAGGGTGTAACACAGCCGACGAGCAGTCTCTGCACGAATATGCCTACGCTCTGAAATTCGCCTTCTCCCCCACATAACCAAAAAGAAAGCGGCATGCGTGATCCCGACAAACACGAGAAAGATCGCCACTGCGGCAAGACTTGCTTTTGCCTCCGTCTGTCCGAATACGATAAACAGGGTGAGCCCGCCCGTCAACCCCGTAGCGATTGCAGTGAAAAGCCCCAGTTCCCGAAATAAACAGGAAAGTACGCCTCCTACGAGGAGCAACGCCGCACACGCCCCCAGCGCAAGGAGCAAAGGCGTTTGCTCTGCAAAAATTTCCATTAACCAACTCCGCATAAAAAACCTCCCTTCGAGTTATTCCCCGAACGGAGGTCTTCTTTTTGTCCGTATTCGTCGATTTTTCGCCTCTTTCGTCAAATATCCATATCCACTTGAAAACCGTGATAGATATTGATAATCGAACAGCGAATTTTCTTTGTTGGAATATGCAAAATCTTTGCCGTTGCCAACCGATAAAGCTCTAACTGCGAGCGATAATGCGTGCGCAAATACTCTGCGTTCCCTTTGGAGAATTTGTAATCAATAATCTGCGTTTCTCCGTCTTCTCCAAACGCAAGCAAGTCGATTGCACCCTGATAAATCATCTCTTCATCTCCTTGGGATAAAACAGGATCGGCATCCTCACGTTTGGCATACGTATCCTTGACGGGCAAAGAAACCAAAAACTGCTGTTCCTTATACAGTCGTTTTCCGTGAAGTTGCGCAAACACAGGATTGGAAAGAATCTCCGTGAGTTTATCACTCGAAAGCAAGTTCATCTCAACCATGCCCTCGTCTTTCATGATTTTTTCCACCAACTCTTTCAACTCCTTTCGATCCCGCAACTCGCCGTTTTCATCATAGAGCAAGTCAAAATCGAAATGTTCTAAAAAGGCGTGATAGGCAACCCCTGCTTCCTTGCTCGTCCTGCCCTTTTTATCATACGACTCTCCACCGTCAAAGAGTTGGTTGCCTTCCTGTAACTCTGTTACGATGGGCGCAAGAAGTTGCGTCGCCGAGCTTTTCACAGGCAAATTCTCATATCCGTGGTAAGGATACTCCCAAAGGAAGGCGTTCATAATTTTTCGAGTAAGTGTCTCATCAGGGCGGAATACGAGTGAATCTCGATCCTGTTTGGGCACTTCAAACAAAGTATCCTCTTCAATATATTCCTGCCACACGGAAAAATCGGTAAAATCCGCAAACGACTGCGCATACTTAACGTCAGGCAACAGCGTACGATTCTTAAAAATCATATGCAATCCGTACTTTGCACGTGTAAGCGCCACGTAATACAAATTCAAGCTATCCGAGCGAGAGCTTTCCGATTCCCTTCGTTCGTGCAAGCGGCGAAGCACGGTGATATTTTTGGTCATTCTTTCCCCATTGAAAGCAAAGGGCGCCAACCCGTATTTTTCCTCGACGTACACTTCGTCAGGTGCACCTCGTCGAGTAAACGATTCACTTAAATTATCCACGATGACGATGGGATATTCCAGCCCCTTCGACGAATGCATGGTGAGCACCTTCACCGAGTTTTCGCCGCCATTTTCACTGTAACTGATTTCATAATCCAAATCACGCAAGCGATCCAAAAACTCGTGCACGCAAAGAGGCTCGGGCGTGGTTGATTCCTCGATAAAGCGGTGGATTCGTTTGAGCGCCGCATTGCCGTTGACACGGGTGAGTAAATCCGCCTCCATGCGTGTATCTGAGAGAATGCGAAGAAGAATTTCTCCTGCATCAAGCACGCGAGAGAGGGTACGAAGCTCCTCGAAATAGGCATAGAATTTGCGAAGTTTTTCAGCCGTCTCGTCCGTTCCCTCTAAACTGTACTTCTTACACGCTTTGCGGAAAGTACTCTCTTTGGGATAAGCGAGGCGAATGTTTGTCAAATCATTTGCATCGCAATTCCCCACAGACGAAAGAAGAGCGCTGCAAAGAGGTACGTCCTGTTCTGCATTGTCAATAAGAGAAAGCAAATCAATCAGAGTCTTAATTTCTGAAAACTCACAGATGTTGACTGCGGACGCCGCCGTCACGGGAATACTTTCGGAAAGTGCTTCTACCGTCTTTTCGATCAGTCCTTTTTTCTTGCGGGAAAGAACGGCAATATCCGAATACTGTACGGGCACGTACTCCCCTTTATCAGGGTCGTAATAAGTAGAAGCAAGCTCCTTTTCGATGATACTGCGAATGAGTTTTGTAGAAGAGGAATCCGTTTCCTCTCCACGATGTACACCTACTGCAGCCTCTTCCATCACCGAGTAGACGCCGCGCTTTTCCACAGCCTTCCCCCTTTCCGTCGGTATAAAGTGAACGCACACTCGTCCATCATTCAACGCATACCTGCCCCCTCTCTCCATGAAAGAACCACGCACGTAATCGACGTCACATACACGTGGTGTCATAGCAAGACTGAACTGTCTATTAACGGCATCGAGCACCTTGTCCGAGCTGCGGAAATTGCTGCTCATGTACAAATTTGTTCCATCACCCGTTTCAAATTGCGCCTGCTTTTCGACGAAGAATTTCGATTTACTGCCACGGAAGCCGTAAATAGCTTGTTTCACATCCCCAACAAGGAAAAGATTTTCGCCGCTAATAGCGGAGACAATCGCTTCTTGCACGGGATTGACGTCCTGATATTCATCTACGAACACATAGTCATACTTCTTTTGAATTTCTTTGCGAATTTCCTCATCTTGTAACAAAGCGAGCGCCTTATGCTCCAAGTCGTTGTAATCGAGCACTCCACGTTCCTCTTTCAAACGCTCGTATTTTTCGTCAAAGCGTAACAAGTATAAGGCGAGCCCCTTTGCCGTTTTCCCGGACATACGGAATTTTTCCAACTCTTCCGCCTCGGAAAGCAACCCGTCCTTCTCGCCATCCAAACTATCCACCACTTTTTCTTTCAAAGCTTTGATACGTTTCGCATGAAAAAGCTTCTCTTCGTCTAATTTTTTCATCGAGTTCGTCGTGAAAGCCGGTTTCTCCACAGCAAGAGCGGAAAAATAATCGGGCGCCCCCATCGTCTCTTCCAAATACTCCATCATTTCATCGCAAATTGCGAGCTGAGGAGATCCTTCTTCATCGACAAAATAAACTCGTTCATCTTCGACAAGTTCGTAGTAATATCGACATCTTTCGTCCAATTTCTTTTTTAGATCTTTACAAATCTCCCGAAAAGTATCCTCGTCATAATCGCCGCTGCGCTTCAAATATTCCTTATAATCGGCACGAGCACGAATATTGTCGTACGTACTCGTAAAAATATTACGCAACGTCGAATCGTTATTTTTTCTCCAATAGACGGAAAGCAGGTGAGCAAACTCCTCACCGCCCGATTCGTATCCCTCTTCCAAAAGCTCGTCCAACGCCTCGTTTTGAAGCACCGTTCCTTCTGCGTCGTCGCTGGCAATAATACGGAAGTTGTTGTCCACGCCCACAGCAAAAAAGTGTGTACGCAAAAGCTTAGCGCAAAAAGCGTGAATGGTGGATATATCCGCCATAGGCAC
>CAZBQP010000101.1:0-4882 GCA_964494075.1 uncultured Clostridia bacterium | reverse complement strand
TCGTGCGGTGATGCGTGCGGTGAGCGAAGTGCAACAAACGTACGAAGGGACAATCGGGGAAATCTACGTTGGCGTACCGTCGCCGTTCGTGTCCGTCGTCACCAAGGGACATACGGCGTCCTTTCCCAAAAAACGTAAGATATCTGCACAGGACATTGATGCACTTTACGAAAGCGGAATGAACGATTTGTTGACCGAGGGGGTATGTATTCGGCGTTCGGCAATGTACTTTACGTTGGGGGATAATCGCAAACATTTCTTTGCGAGCGATCTATACGGAGTTCCTACGACGATGCTCAAAGGTGCACTGTGTTACTACTTCGTATCCGAAACTTTCTATGAGTTTATCAAAAAACTTTTGGGGGATATGGGCTTCCCCGAGGTGAAATTTATTCCCTCCACGCTTGCGCAGGCATACTATCTGTTACCCGAGAAAAAGAGGGAAGGATACGCCTTTTTGTTGGATATTGGCTTTATGACCAGTTCGATTTCCGTTGTATACGGCAGCGGTATCGTGCATGAGGAGAACTTCAATTGTGGCATCGGCAGCGTCTTGGTGCAATTGATAGAGAGGCTCGGCGTCGATTATCCCGTTGCGGAAGAGCTTCTCGCTAATGCGAATATTTCGGGGGGAACGGTGCCCAAAGATATGGCGTACTTCTCGGAGATAGACGAGCGGTCTTTCCCTGTTCAGAAAGTCAACGACGTCATTAAGTTTGCGCTGGACGAGCTGTGCGAACGAGTGGACGTATCCTTGAGAAAATATTACAAAGACAAAGCCTCGCTTATGTTGTCGGCAAACCCCATTAGTGTTACGGGGGAAGGCATCAGTGGAATCAAAGGCGCGGCGGAACATATTGCAAAAAGGGTGAGTTGGTTGACGGAGATCGTCTATCCCGATTTGCCTTACTATGATAAACCGACTTGCTCGTCGAAGATATCCTTGCTTGCTACGGCGATTTCGGATAGTGCAAAAGAAAGTTGGTTTGAGAAATTTCTAAACGTCATCGGAGGAAAAAGGAAATGATGGATAATTTTGACGAAAGAAGAGCAGGATACGGCTATCCTTCCCAGAATCAGCCGACGAATATGCCCTCGTTCAGCAATTTCAGCGGCGGGGCGAAAATTAAGGTGATCGGCGTCGGCGGCGCAGGGAATAACGCTGTCAATCGCTTGATTGAATCGGGCATCGAAGGTGCGGAATTTATCGTCGTCAATACGGACGTACAGGATTTGGCTCGTTCTAAGGCGACTAATCGTTTGCAGATTGGCACGGAGCTTACCAAAGGGCTTGGCGCTGGTGCAGATCCCAACGTCGGGAAAGCGGCAGCAGAAGCGGACAAGGATATGATTCAAAAGGCGCTTCAAGACACCGATTTGCTCTTCATCACCGCAGGTATGGGCGGTGGTACGGGTACGGGTGCGGCTCCCGTCATCGCAAAGATTGCGAAAGAGATGAAGATCTTGACCGTTGCCGTGGTGACACTTCCGTTTGCTTTCGAGGCAAGATTGAGAATGACGAACGCTTTGACGGGGATTGAAGAGCTTAAAAAATCCGTAGATTCCATCATCACCATTCCCAACGATAAGATTTCGCAGGTCGTGCCCAAGGGCACTCCTTTCCCCGAAGCGTTGAAAGTTGCCGATGAAGTGCTTCGTCAAGGGATTCGCGGTATCACTGAGTTGATTGTTAAGCCTTCTTTGATTAACCTCGATTTTGCAGACGTAAGAACGACGTTGAAGGGACGCGGTGTTGCTCATATGGGTATGGGCGTTGCAAAAGGGGAAAAACGTATTTACGACGCCGTGCGTTGTGCTGTTTGTAGTCCTTTGCTCAACACCACGATTGAAGGAGCGCATTCTGTTATTTTGAACGTAATCGGCGATAAGACTCTTTCGTATGACGAAGTCGTTACGGCGGCAAATCTCGTTCGTGATGTCATCGACTATTCCGCAAACGTCATTTTCGGCGCTGCAATCGACGAAAATATGACGGATGAAGTAGAAATTGTATTGATTGCAACCGGTTTTGACAACAATCAGAGTGGATATGGCGTAGATGCGCAGGATGCGGCTCTTCGTCAGGCGGCGATGCTTTCTAAGAAACTTGATTATTCGTATAATAGCAGGGAAAATGCGGATGTGGCGCCGGCTAATGCCTATCGAGCACAACCTACGCAGCCTCTGTACACGCAACCCGTAGCGCCTACATATACGCAGCCTTCACAGCCTTCGTATGCGCAATCTTCGCAACCTACGTACGCGCCTCCTTATCCCAATGCGCAGGTGAACTATACGCAGGGGAATTATGCGCCGGCTCAACCCGTTTCTCCGATGCCGTATATGCAACCCGTGCGTCCGTTTGAACCGGATGATCCCATTCCCGATCAGCCTGTTCCACAGGAACCGCCCGTAGATCGCAAACATCGCCCTCGTTTTGTGGACTTTTTCATGCGTAAAAACGGCGAAGATCAATAATCCATCATTTAAAATGAGAACACCGTCGCAAATGCGGCGGTGTTTTTGGTGTTTATGTGGTAAAAGGGCGTCTGTGTAAACAGACGATCTTTTGAGGAAGAATAAATCAGATATGAGGATAATCATTTAATAATCAAATTCAAACCATGCGTAAAATCAACCTTTTGAATTATTATATCATTTTATTTCTAAATATGCAAGCGGAGAAAGGGGAAAAAAGAAAATTTTTGCTGGATTCTGAAAAAAAATATGGATATATTCAAAAGGCAGCGTGGAAAATCGTGTTGCTGCTACTCTTATACTATAAGAATTGCTTATAATATGTATATTTTTATACGCAAAAAAATACAATAGCGTATGCGTATAAAAGGTTTAGAGAAAGCGAAAAAAATCTATTTTATCGGAATCGGCGGCATCAGTATGAGTGCGCTTGCTAAATTTTTAAGCACTTGCGGTTATCAGGTGTCGGGAAGTGACAGGGTACGAGGTGAGGAGACGGAAGCGCTTGCTTTTTACGGGGTGCGTGTGTATATCGGTGTGGACGGAGAGCGAAAGGAACTGAAAGAGGCGGATGCTGTCATCTTTACCGACGCCATTCCCTTCGATCATCTTGAATTTTCTGCGGCGGAAAAGCTTGGGAAAAAGGTCTATTCGAGGGCGGAACTGTTGCGGATGATCGGCGAGGAATTTCCAAACGTGATTGCGGTGGCAGGAAGTCACGGGAAGACGACGTGCACCTCGATGTGTGCGCATGTTTTAAAGCATGCCGCTGCTCCTTTTACAGCGCATATCGGAGGGGAAGACAGCGAATTTGGAAATTTTTATACAACAGGTGCGGAGTATTTCGTTACGGAGGCCTGTGAATATAAGAAAAATTTATTAAAACTTCGAGCCAACGTTGCGTTGCTTTTGAATATCGACAAGGATCATATGGAATGTTATGCGGATTTTGACGATTTGAAGAACAGTTTTCGTCAATATTGTCAAAATGCAGACGCTGCGTTCATTTGTGCGGACGATTCCCATTGTCGAGAATTTGGGGATTTTGCCACGTTTGGGATTGACAGCTCTATGGCGGATTATCGTGCGACAAATCTTCGTGCGAACGGGGAGAAGTATTCCTTTACGGTGGAAGAATATGGGAAACCGCTGATTCGAGTACGCTTGAACGCAATAGGGCGATGTAACGTGTACAATGCGGTGGCATCGTTTGCGGCGCTGCGCTCTTTGGGGTTTAACGAAAGGGAGATTGCAAAGGGGTTGGAAAGTTTTACGGCGGTAAAGCGTCGTTTTGAAAAGATCGGCAGCTATCGTGGTGCGAGTTTTATTTGCGATTACGCCCATCATCCTCGGGAGATTACCTCTACCGTCTCAACGGCGGCAGGAGTATGTCGGGGGAATTTATACGTGGTCTTCCAGCCGCATACCTATTCTCGAACGAAATTGCTCTTGAAGGAATTTACGGATGCCTTGCGCCCTATTAAAAATCTCATGATTTATAAGACCTATCCTGCTCGTGAAAAGTACGACGGAGAGGGGAGCGCGGAAACGCTGTCGAGCGTGGTAGGAAACTGTCTATATGCGGAAAATGTCTACGTGTTGAAAACCTGGTTAAAAAAAACGGTGAGAGAGGGGGACCTCGTTTTACTCTTAGGCGCCGGGGATATTTACTACGTTGCGCAGTATCTTTTGAAAGAACTTAATTGACCGTGAATGTATAAAAATCAAAGCAAAAGTCGGGGAAAAATAAAAAAACTCGGTTTTTGCTTATTTTTTTCCTGTCAAACTATTGAAAAAAATAAAAAAAAATGTTATACTATAGTTATACTATAATATGGATAAGGCGAATGTGATTTTTTGCGTTACATTCTTCCTTTAAGCGTTTGATAATATAGACAATAATCTTTGCCGCCAGTCTTTGAAAAGTATTCAAAATACACAGGCGGAAAAGGGTGTGAGAGACGTGCTTTGGATGCATTTGTGTTATTCGTTTATGGTAATCGTAGTGTTTTGAATTTTCTCACAAGACAGGAGGAAAGATTTTGAGTAATCTTAATAAAAATACGCAACCGAAAGAGGGAAAAGAGGATTCGTTGTTGGTGACGAAGGAAAGCTTTGCCGCCGCCGGAACCATCTTTTCGTTGCTTGCATTTTTGATATTGTGTACCCGTTCTTGGATGTTCGGGGACTTGGGACTTGCCGTACATAGCTTTTTAACGGGTGTGTTCGGTTACCTTGCGTATCCGCTCGTAGTGGGTGTAGGGTATTTGTGCGTGACCGCTTTGCTCGGCAAACGTTTCGTGAAGAACAGAAGGGCGTTTTCGCTTGCGTGTTTGACGCTTTTTAGCGTTGCCTTGCTCGTTCATACTTCCCTTACCTTTAACTGGGTGCGAGAGGGGTATAT
>CAZBQP010000100.1:0-4890 GCA_964494075.1 uncultured Clostridia bacterium | reverse complement strand
ACGGTATCCACGGGCGAAACGGCAACGTGGGAGACTTCAAATGAATCTGTCGTTACGGTATCGGACGGTAGATTGAAAGCGGTTGGCGCAGGTACGGCGACGATCACCGCTTCCGTAGGCGATGTAAAGGCGACGTGTACGGTTACGGTTGTGAAAGTGGAAATTAAGCTTGATAAAACGGAAGCGACGGTGGAACGTGGCGGTACGTTGCAGCTTCAAGCTACTTGCTCCAAAGAGGGCGAATTGAAATGGAGTTCTTCGGATGAATCCGTGCTCAGCGTGAAAGACGGGTTGATTACGGCGAAAGAAGAAGGTACGGCGACGGTTACCGTCGTATACGGAAGCTCGAACTGCAAGGCGCAGTGCGAAGTTACCGTTGTATGGTCGAACAAACCTTCCGATTACGAAGAGGTGATGAACGGATCCGAATCAGAGCAATGCTTGCCAAATCCCGGTAAATTCGTAGAATGGCACGATCAGAACTGGTGCAACACGACCGTTACCGTCTCTCAAGCTGAATATATGAACGGCGGTGTACATATTTCCTATTCGGGTGTGACGGAAGTTTGTTGGTTCGGTATGCAGTTGTTCTATAAGAATGCAGCCAACGTAGCAGGTAACAATTACGAAGTTTCTTTCAACCTCGAATCGGCTGCGGAAGGGGATATCACCGTCAACGGTACGGTTGTACACCTTAAAAAAGGAAACAATTCTGTAAAAGTATACTACACGGAAGGTTCGGGCGCATCGCTCTCCATTCAGATGGGTGTGAACGGCGGCACCGTTATTTCGGAAAACCAAATCGTTTTGAAGGATCTTGCGTTTGCGGATTATACGCCTGAAAAACTTGCTGCTCCCACCGAATTTTCGATCAGTGCGTCCCGTGTGGTGACGGTGAAAGACGCCAACGGCGATAAAGTTTCTGCATACCAGCTCATCTTCACGAAAGATGGCAAGGTGGTGAACAAAGTTTCCTTGAAGAGCGGCGAAAGCTTTGACGACAGCATCATGGAAGACGGCGAATATCAAGTGAGTGTCATTGCTGTAGGCGAAGGCAAATATCAAGATTCTGATCCTTGCGCAACCGTTCTCACCTACACCGTTTCCAACGGCGGCGTGAGATATGAAATGGAAAATCAAGTGGCGAACGATGTGGTGAAAAATCCCGGCAAGTATTATTACTGGACGGAATTTTCTGGAATTGAAAGCGCAACTTACGACAGTGGTACGATTACATTTGACGTCGTAAACGGCGGCAACTGGTATTCCAACCAAATCTTCTATAAGAATCCCGGTTTGACGACGGGCAAAACGTATACGTTGAGCCTTACGATTACCTCTTCCGTTGCAGAAAATATCACCTTAAACGGTAAGGTGCTCGAGTTGATCGTCGGCAGCAAAGAATATACGGTCAGCTACACCGAGCCTGCCACCGATCCTTCTTTCTCCATGCAAATGGGTGTGAATGGTGTTGGCGCTTTGGCAAACGGCTCTTTCACGCTTAGCAATATCGTATGGACGGAAAGCACGGGCACGGTTACTCCTCCCGACGGCGGAAACACGGAAAATACCGGTGCTATTCTTGCCGGTGGCGAAGTGGATGCGGTTGCAAATCCCGATAAGTGTTATTACTGGACGGAATTCAACGGCATTGCAAACGGCAAATATGAAAATGGAAAAATCAGCTTTGACGTCGTAAACGGCGGCAACTGGTATTCTAACCAGATCTTCCTTAAAAAATCCGATTTGACTGCCGGGAAAACGTATAAACTCACTCTTACGCTCTCTTCCACGGTGGCAGAAAAGATTACGTTGAACGGCACAGTTCTCGATTTGAAAGTGGGCGAAAATGTCGTAGAGATTACGTATACCGAAGCAGCGGATAAGGCGTCTCTTTCCTTCCAGGCAGGGATTCACGCGCAAGGAAGCGAGTCTATTAAAGAGGGTAGCTTTGTCCTTTCCAATATCGTATGGACGGAAGTGACGAGTGGCAATGAAGGCGGCAATGAAGGCGGAAACGAAGGCAACGAAGGTGAAGATACGCAACCTGTAATTAAAAATGGTGATGAAGCTGCCTCTGTGAAAGCGCCCGGAACGTGGATTGAATGGCATGATCAAGATTGGTGTGGCTCGATCGTTGCAGTAAGCAATGTAGAATACATAAACAACGAAGTGCATATCACCTATTCGGGTGCAACTCCGAAGGCTTGGTTTGGTATGCAGGTATTCTATAAGAATGCGGACAATGTTGCAGGTAAGAAGTATACGCTCACCCTGACGATTAATTCCTTGGAAGAAGGGGATATTACGGTCAACGGAAAGATAGTACACCTTTATAAAGGCGACAATGCGGTGACAGTGGAGTATACGGAAATTGTCGATAAAGCGTCTCTTTCTATTCAGATGGGTGTAGAGAGTGCGGGAACTGTTGTTGCGGCAAATACCGTTGTGATTAAAAATGTTACGTTTACCGAAGTGACGAACGGCAGCGAAGACAATGAAGGCGGCGAAGGTGAAGATACGCAACCTGTAATTAAAAATGGTGATGAAGCTGCCTCTGTGAAAGCGCCCGGAACGTGGATTGAATGGCATGATCAAGATTGGTGTGGCTCGATCGTTGCAGTAAGCAATGTAGAATACATAAACAACGAAGTGCATATCACCTATTCGGGTGCAACTCCGAAGGCTTGGTTTGGTATGCAGGTATTCTATAAGAATGCGGACAATGTTGCAGGTAAGAAGTATACGCTCACCCTGACGATTAATTCCTTGGAAGAAGGGGATATTACGGTCAACGGAAAGATAGTACACCTTTATAAAGGCGACAATGCGGTGACAGTGGAGTATACGGAAATTGTCGATAAAGCGTCTCTTTCTATTCAGATGGGTGTAGAGAGTGCGGGAACTGTTGTTGCGGCAAATACCGTTGTGATTAAAAATGTTACGTTTACCGAAGTGACGAGCGGCAGCGAAGGCGGCAATGAAAGCGAAGGCGACGTGACGCCTCCTGCGACGGATGGTACGAATGTAAGGCTTGCATTTGTAGAGGCTTATAACGACCACTATATGCATTTCGAAGCTTTTTCCGAGTTTGACATTACAACGGCAGCTTATGTAAAAGTTAATGGAACGCAGCAATGGAGTGATACGACGGCGACAGGAAGCGGTTGGACGTTCAAAGTGTATGTGGGCGATTTGACGCAGGTAACATATACGTTTGAATGGTACGACGGCACGGGTGCTGTTGTTGCAAGAGCAATTTGTACTGTTGGCGTTCTATAATAAAATTGTTCGATAAGAATTTATAAAAATGCGAAGATGCGCCCCGAAAGCGAAAACGCTTTCGGGGCGTCATTTGCTTGTCTTGTCGCCGTTATTTTTTAGGAAATTTATTGTTCGTGCGCGTGCGAAAGAGGACAAAAAAATCGGACGATTTAAAATTTTTTTCATTTTTTTATTTTCTTTGCAACAAAAAGGAAAATCGGTTTGTATAATAAGTGCAAAACAAAATTGCAAAACCAAAATTCAAAATGAAAAAAGAAAATGAAATCGGAGGATTTAATGATGAAAAAAATAACGGCTATCTTATCTACGGTAATGGCTTTAGGATTGAGTGCAGCAGCGTTCTCCGGATGTAACTTTTTTGAAAATGCAAAGGCGGAAGAAGGAAGAGTGATGAATCTTTCCCTCAATCCTCAAGTGGAATTCGTGTTGGACGGCAACGACAAAGTGGTGACGGTGAATGCACTTAACGAAGAGGGTAACTTAATCATCAGCGCTGCAGCGTTTAAAAACGTGGAAGGTAAGACGGCGGAAGAGGCAGCAAAACTCTTTGTACAAGTTTCCGCAGAAACGGGCTACCTTGTTTCGGGCAGCGTCTCCGTCGGTGATAACCAGATTGATATTTCCTTCTCGGGAGATGCGACGAAAGCCAAAGAGCTTTACGACGAAGCGGTTGCAAAAATGCAGGAAGTTTTCAATGAAGAAAATATCACGGCAAAAGTGAACCAGGCGAAGGCGATCACCGAAGAAAAATTGCGAGAGCTTTTGGAAGAATGTGCACCCTATATCGAAACGGCGGAAATGAAGTATGGCGAACTTATCGACGCCCTCGTCGCAGAGAGAAAGGAAACGGCGGAATTCTACTCGCAGGAGCTTAAAAAAGCGTACTACGAACAGAAAGAATTCATTATGCAGCAATCGGAAATCGAAACGCTTAAATCTCATTTGAACAGCGTTTCTCAGATTGCGGTTGACGTTGCAAATGTGATTTATAGCGGACTTGTAGAAGGTATTGAAAAGACTCGTGAAACTATGCTCGTCAACGAAGACAGTCCTTATCAGCAAGCGCTTGCATACTTCCGTACGGTGAAGACGGAATACTTGAAGATGAGATATGAATATATCAGCGAAAACGTGAACGTTTCTATTACGATCACCGAAGAACAGTACAATGCCATGAAGGCGAAGCTGGAAGATGCGGAAGCAAAATTGATCAGCGCGGCTGCAACGGCGAATGAACAGCTTGATAAAGCAAAAGAAAAGATCACCGAAGCGTATAATAAGGTCATCGCAACGATTGAAGAATATTCCGTAAAAGTGAATGATCACTTGGACGAAATTGCGGTGAAACAGCAGGAAAAGAAAGAACAATTCTTTACGGAGTTTGAAAGTAAGTACGCAGAAGCGAAAGCAGCAGCGGAAAAACACTGGCAGAATATGCACGGGCAGCTTGAAAGCTCGGAAGAATCCGCAAAATAATTGCCATTTCATTAAAACGCTAACCCCTTAGCGAACTATCCATAATTTGCCTACACTATCCCTCAATAGTTTCTCTGTAGGAACGGAGCTCGAATTTTTCGGGCTCCGTTCTTTTGTCGGTAGGGGAGG
>CAZBQP010000099.1:0-4921 GCA_964494075.1 uncultured Clostridia bacterium | reverse complement strand
ATATTCTTCTGGGTGGCGAGAATGATTTTCTCGGGCATCGAACACACGGGAAAAGTGCCTTTCCACGACGTGCTTATTCACGGGATTATTCGTGACGAGCAGGGCAGAAAGATGAGTAAATCGCTTGGGAACGGCATCGATCCCCTTGAAATTATTGAAAAATACGGCGCAGACTCCCTTCGTCTTTCCTTGTTGACAGGGGTTGCACCCGGCAACGACACCCGTTATTCGGATGCGAAAGTGGAATCTTGCAGAAACTTCATCAACAAGCTTTGGAACGCTGCTCGTTTCGTGTTGATGAATACGGAAGGGAAGAAAATTCCTTCCATCGACAAAGTGAAACTTGCGCCTGCGGATAAGTGGATCATTTCCAAATTGCAAAGCTGTATTCGCGAAGTTACGACCAACCTCAACAAATATGAACTCGGCGTAGCCAGCGATTTGGTTACGGGCTTCGTTTGGGATGACTTCTGCGATTGGTATATCGAGCTTTCCAAACCCGCTTTGTACGGCGAGGACGAAGTTAGAAAGACGGAAGCGTTGGCGGTGCTTTGCTTCGTGCTTGAAAACGCACTCAAACTTCTTCATCCCTTCATTCCGTTTGTAACGGAAGAAATTTACGCAAACCTTCCGAATACGAAGGGGAGTATCATGGTTTCGGAATTCCCTAGATATAATTCTAAGATGGCATATAGAAGGGAAGCGAAAGCTTTTGAAGGCGTGATGGAAATTATCAAAGTTGTCCGTGCAATGAAAAAGGATGCTGATTGTCCTCCTTCTAAGAAAGTGGAACTCAATATCGTCACCGAAAGCAAACGTTTGATACAGGTTAATAAAGATTGCATTATGAAGCTTTCTGGCGCAAGCGCCTTGAACTTTGTGGAAGATGCGACGGATTTGGGGAAGACGGTGTCTTCCGTAACGGAAATCGCACAGATTTACGTGCCACTCGGTGAACTGGTGGATATTGAAAAGGGAAAGGCGAGATTGACGGCTGAAATTGAACGCATTGAAGGAGAAATTGCAAGAGCGGAAGGAAAGCTGAGTAACCCGAATTTTGTCAATAAAGCTCCGCAGAAGCTTGTGGATGCGGAAAAGGAAAAGGTTACAAAATATCAGGATATGAAAGCGAAGTGCGCAGCGCAGCTGGAAAGCCTGTAAACGATCGTACTATGCGGAATACGCCCTCGAATGTCAGTTGGACGCTCGAGGGTGTTAAAATTACGAGGATTATTCAATTTATTTGCATAAAAACGGAAAAAGTTTAAAAAATGTTTGCTCAAACGTTTGACAAAAGTATTTTCGCGTGCTAAAATATTACTGTTATGTTTGGGGCATATTATGCCCTGTTGCCTGTTGAGCAGAGCAAACATAACTCATTCATTCGATTTCTTTGAAATTGCGATAAGGGCAATTTCGGGGAGATATATTCCAAAATCTTTACAAGGAGGTCAAATAAATGCCTACTATTAACCAGCTCATCAAAAAGGGTAGAGAACGTATTACGTACAAGTCCAAGAGCCCTATTCTTGACAACTGCCCCCAGAAGCGCGGCGTATGTTTGTCCGTTACCACGACTTCTCCTAAGAAGCCTAACTCCGCTATGCGTAAGATTGCACGTGTGCGTCTTAGCAATAAGCAGGAAGGTACGGTTTACATTCCCGGTGAAGGTCACAACCTTCAGGAACACAGCTCCGTTTTGATCAGAGGCGGACGTGTTAAGGACTTGCCCGGTGTACGTTATCACATCGTCCGTGGTGCGCTTGACACCGCAGGTGTTGCAAAGCGTAAGCAGTCCCGTTCCAAATACGGCGTAAAGCGCCCTAAATAATTCATGGGTACCGTAAAGGAACAAACGAGAAAGCATTTGCTTTTCAAGAGCGTGTCGGCAGCTCTTAAATACAGCCGAAAGTCGCTTGCGTTTTAAGACTGAGAAACCAAAACGCAAAAGACCTACTTGCAATCGGAATATCGCTCGAAAAGCCCCGAATCAAAAGTAGGCAGTATGCAACGAGAGTTGCAGAAGATTCGCACGCCGCATCGTTCGGTCGCGCGATAGCTGTACTGAAGGGTAAAGCCCTTATCAAAAAATTATCAAAGGAGGATAAAAACTATGCCTAGAAGAGGTAATGTCCCTAAGAGAGACGTACTGCCCGATCCTATGTACAACAGCAAAGTTGTAACGAAGCTCATCAACCAGATCATGCTTGACGGTAAAAAAGGCACGGCGCAGGCTATCGTTTACGAAGCATTTCAAATCATGGGTGAAAAACTTGGTATGGAACCCATGGACGTATTTAAGCAGGCAATGGAAAACGTTATGCCTGTAGTAGAAGTTAAAGCTCGCCGTGTAGGTGGCGCTAACTATCAGGTGCCTATCGAAATCAGACCTGAAAGACGTCAAACTCTTGCAATTCGCTGGATCGTTATCAACACGAGAAAGAGAAGTGAAAGAGAAATGGCTAAAAAACTTGCCGGGGAACTTATGGATGCGTACAACAACGCAGGTGGTTCCGTGAAGAAGAAAGAAGACACGCATAGAATGGCGGAAGCAAATAAAGCATTCGCTCATTTCAGATTCTAAGAGAGGTAAACTATGGCTAGAGAATACGATTTACTTCACACCAGAAACTTTGGTATTATGGCGCACATCGACGCAGGTAAGACCACGACCAGCGAACGTATCCTGTTCTATACGGGTAAAACGCATAAGATCGGCGATACGCACGAAGGTACTGCGGTCATGGACTGGATGGTACAGGAACAGGAGCGTGGTATCACGATTACTTCCGCTGCTACGACCTGTGTCTGGAAAGGTCATCGTTTCAACATCATCGACACGCCGGGTCACGTTGACTTCACCGTAGAAGTTGAACGTTCCCTTCGTGTTTTGGACGGTGCTGTTGCAACGTTCTGTGCAAAAGGCGGCGTAGAACCTCAGTCCGAAACGGTATGGAGACAGGCGGACAACTATAAAGTTCCCCGTATCGCATACGTTAACAAAATGGATATCAACGGCGCAGACTATTTCCGCGTTGAAAAGATGATCCGTGAAAGATTGGGCGCTAATCCCGTGCCCATCGAACTTCCCATCGGTAAGGAAGATACCTTCAAGGGTATCATCGACCTTATCAAGATGGAAGCAGAAGTTTACTACGACGACCTCGGTAGAGATTTCCGTAAGGAACCCATTCCTGCCGACATGATGGATATTGCAAACGAATACAGAGCAAAACTTGTAGAAGAAGCTGCATCCGCAAGCGACGAGCTTATGGAAAAATTCTTTGAAGAGGGCGACCTTTCCGAAGAAGATATCATTGCAGGTCTTCGTACCCGTTGTTTGAAGATGGAAGCAATCCCTATGCTTTGCGGTTCTTCCTACAAGAACAAGGGCGTTCAGTTCTTGCTTGATGCGGTTATCAACTTCCTTCCCAGCCCTCTCGACGTTGATCACGTAAAAGGTATCAACCCCGATACGGAAGAAGAGGAAGAAAGAAAGACGTCCGACGACGAACCTTTCGCAGGTCTTGCATTCAAGATTGCAACCGATCCCTTCGTTGGTTCGCTTGCATATTTCCGTGCTTATTCCGGTGTGCTTTCCGCAGGTTCCTACGTGTATAACTCCACGAAGGAAAAGAAAGAACGTGTAGGTCGTTTGGTGCAGATGCACGCAAACGAAAGAAGAGATATCCCCGAAATTTGTTCGGGTGACATCTGCGCAATTGTTGGCTTGAAATACACCACGACGGGCGACACGCTCTGCGATGAAAAGCATCCCATCATTCTTGAAAAGATGGTATTCCCTGAACCCGTTATTCAGCTTTCCTTGGAACCCAAGACGAAAGCAGGTCAGGAAAAGATGACCATGGCACTTATCAAACTTGCTGAAGAAGACCCTACTTTCAAGACGTACACCGATCAAGAAACGGGTCAGACGATTATCGCAGGTATGGGTGAGTTGCACCTTGACATCATCGTTGACAGACTTTTGAGAGAATTCAAAGTCGAAGCAAACGTTGGCGCTCCTCAGGTTGCATACAGAGAAACCTTCCGCAAAGAAGTGGAAGCAGAAGGTATGTACAAGCGTCAGTCCGGTGGTAAAGGTCAGTATGGTCACTGTAAACTTCGTCTTATCCCTCAGGAACCCGGCGCAGGCTATGCATTTGAAGATGCAACGGTCGGCGGCTCCATTCCTAAGGAATATATCCCCGCTATCGACAAGGGTATTCAGGAAGCAGCGAAGAACGGCTTCCTTGCAGGCTATGAAATCGTAGACTTCAAGGTTGTCGTATACGACGGTTCCTATCACGAAGTCGACTCGTCCGAAATGGCGTTCAAGATTGCAGGTTCCATGGGTTTCAAAAACGGTATGGAAAAGGCAAGCCCCGTACTTCTCGAACCTATCATGAAAGTTCAGATTATTACTCCTGAAGATTACTTCGGTGACCTTATGGGTAACGTATCCGGACGTCGTGGTACGATTCTTGGCACGGACGATAGAAACGGCGCAAAGATTATCGACGCAGAAATTCCTCTTTCCGAAATGTTCGGTTATGCAACCGAGCTTCGTTCGAGAACGCAGGGTCGTGGTCAGTTCACGATGCAGTTCGATCATTACAATGAAGTTCCTTCTAACATCGCGAAGGATATCATTGAAAAGCGCGGTAAAAAAGCTTAAAATCTCGTAATCCCACCCGAAAAGGGTGGGAAAACGGAAAAAATTATTAAAATTTTTGAAAAATAGCATTCAAACATTTGATAATTTATGAAATTTAAGCTATAATAGACTTGTCTAGATTTGGACGGTCGGTTATAGTTAAGATCATTTGTAAAAATGATAGGTAGCTGCGTCCGAGTCAACGGATAGGTTATCATTTTTAAAATAAAAAAATATTTATAGAAAAATCGGAGGATTTTAAAA
>CAZBQP010000098.1:0-4954 GCA_964494075.1 uncultured Clostridia bacterium | reverse complement strand
AAATTACCCGTTGGAATGAATACGTTTCCGTTTCTTTGCACGGCGCAAATCAACACCTTCGTCGAGAACTTTTTCCCCAATGTAATCAGCGTTTCACCCACGAGCGAACAACCTTTTTCGGCAACAATTTCCACCAACAACACTCTGCCTTTGGCGAAGTGTTCCACCTGCACGATGGAGGGCAAGTTGATAAGATTAAAAATTTCGTTTGCCGTGTCTTTTTCGGGATTAACGAGCATGGAAATGCCCAAGTCTTCCTTCATCTCGGCAATCTGCTTGCTGTAATCGGGATTTCTGACTCGTGCGATCGTGTTCTTCGCCCCCACCTTTCTTGCCACCATACAGGCAAAAATATTCAACTCGTCACTGTCGGTAAGGGCAATCGCAAGCTCGGCGTCTTGCACTTTCGCTTCCTTTTGAATATCCATGCAAGCCCCGTTCCCGACTACGCCCGAAACGTCATACTTCTCGATAAGCTCCTCAATTTTATCTTTTCTCTCATCAATAATCGTTATATTGTGATTTTCTTTTGCAAGAACATTCAATATCGTCTTACCAATCGTGCCAAGACCTATAATGACTATGTTCATAAACGCCTCCAAAACGTAACTATAACAAGATGTGTCGGGGTTATTTCTCATAATGCGTGTTTATCTTTACCGCTCGCTAACCAAGCCGCACGCCAAAAATGCACCCTTACACACGACAACAGTTGAATCCGTACTCTTCTTTACTAAGTCTTCGTATGCAATAAAAGTATAGCACAACGCCCTTAAAATAGCAAGCGAATTTTCATATTTTCTCGATAAGCGTATAAAAATGCCGCCCTCCCCCATTCTATTCAAAAAAAGCTTGCAAGACCTTTTTCGTCTTACAAGCCCGTTTTTGGGTTATGTGATAAAAACCGTTCTCTTTTCTTGCTTTCCCATTCGGAATCTTTTTATACGGAAGGGGCGTAGCCTATCCATTTATATTGCGCCGTCGCCGGAAGAGCCGACTCGTCAAAAGCGCCGCTCCACGCATCAATGCCTTGACAATTCCAAACATTCATCATGATTTGCATACGATTAGACGGAAGATTTTCCGTCGCACGATATACCGCCTTTCCATCTACATACCACGTGATCGAATCAGGCTGCCAATCGAAGGCATACTCATGAAAATCCGCCGAACCGTCAAAACCAAGGTCGAAATAAAACTCGTGATCACCAACACCCGTCGTATAATAGTTAAACTGAATATGCGTCATATCTTTGCCGAGAAATTCAATATCAATCTCATCCCATACAGGACGATTCGTATACGTGAAGAAGGAAGAAATAACGCCCGAGCAATTCGCCGCTTTCATGCAGACCGAATAGAAACCATAGGAAAACACATCCCTTGAACGATACTCCGCACCCGTGTAGCCACCCTCTTCTCGCATAACCGACATGCTCATGATGCCGTCCGCAATCGTTGCGCTGCTTCTTCGCCAAATGCAATTAAACGGATAGCCGTTAGAATACCCGTCCGCCCAATGAAAATCCTCCGATTCACCCTTAGAAAAAACCACGAATTTTTCCGAGTTTTTCGTGTAGCGATCGGGAATCCCCTCTGCCGATTCGTGCGGAGTAAAGGTGATTTGCGGTGTCGAGCTTGAAGAGCTGACGTCGCCCGAACCTTCGGTCACAATCGAACAACCTGCCGAAAAAAGAAAAATTGTGCTGATAAAAAGAATGGAAAAACGCTTACCTATCGTCATAATAAACTCCCTTTTATTGAAATATCCGACAAAATGCAATTTCTCGCACTTTCGAATGAGATGAGTAGAACATAAAGAATAAGGCGGCAGTTAAACAACCGCCGCCTATCTTTTCAAAGATTAAACATTTGCAAATTTGAATTCGCTGAACGTTACGTTACCGGTATACTTGTTGGTATCTTGATAAACAGAAGAATCAATGAAGATCAACAATTCAATAGGCTCGCCGATTGCTTCGTTAACGCCATAAGTAAGAACGATCGTAGCTTCTTCGCCTGCAGCAACCGTAATGAACGAGCCGTCCCATTCAAGATCGGTACGAACAGCCGTGCCGCCGATGGCTACCATATCCAAATTCAAATCTTTGGAAGCGTTATTGTTGCCAACCGTAATCTCGTTAGAACCACAGATGTCAAAACGCAAGTTAATAGAAGTTTCGCCGTTGTTCTTAATTTTCACGCTGAACGTATTGCAATCTTTTGCAATGTCTGCAATGTCCGTGCTGATATTTGCATAAGTACCGCCTGTGATATCGGTGTAGTCTACAGTGATAGATTTGTTATCTTCAGCCGGCGTTACTTCGTAGCCAGCGCCCTCGCTCAAATTAAAATCACCAAGAGTGATAGAGTCAACTGCAGGAACTTCGATGCCGGGAGCTTTCACGGTTGCAAACTTGAAGTCGCTAATGGTTACGTTGCCGCTGTGCGCCGTTTCCGTATCTTGCGCCCATACCGTATCAAAGTAAACGAGAATTTCGGTGGGAACACCTGCGTTGCTGTCTACTTCATACGTGATATAAAGAACGGTTTCAACACCTGCGCCAACAGCCAAAGTCGTACCATCCCAACCCAAATCGACATTAGGAGTACCTACCGTTGCCACTGCAGAGAGCGCGCAATCTCTGGATTCAGAATTCGTACCGTTATTATGTTCAGTACCTGCGATATCGAAACGAATGTTGATTGTCGATTCACCATTGTTTTTAATGGTTACAGCGAACGTGTTGGAATTTGCCGCTTGCGTATTTGCAAGATTTACGATAATGTGTTGATAGGTAGACGAATAAGTGGTATAACCGATGGTGTAGGACTTGCCTTCGTCATTCTTAGCAATGTCGTAAACGCCCTCTTGTCCATCTTCTGCTTCACCATTATCAACATTTTCTGCATCAATGTCAAGTGCGATAGCTTCTACTGCGCTCAAATCGGGAACGCTAACAGCAGGTTTTTCGGGTTCTGCGTCAGGTTTTTCGGGAGCCTGTTCGCCCTTCGTCCATACGAGGTTGTCAATGGTAACCACTGCACGGCCGTCCAAAGAACCAAGCAACAAATGCAATGCGGATTCTACGTTGGAATAATCCGTAGATTCGTGAATTCTGCCATCATCGTAATGAGCAAATTTCACAGTGATATGTTTTACAACGTTTGCTTCAAGCGGGAAGTTGTACACTTCATCTTTCAATTCTTCGAGCTGTCCATTAACTGCATAGTCGTTAACGATAACTTCACCTGCAACAGTGGAAAGGATATCCATATCGAGGGTGTAGAAATAACCTACTTCAAGCATACCGTCGTCTTGATCTTTAGAGCTACGATAGGTAACCTGAATAGAAGGTGCAGTCTGCTTGCCTTCATTACGGCTAAGCACTTCAAAATCGAAGGTAGCTTTGCCTGCCTGAGAGTTAGCGGAATCTGCATAATATGCATTATACATTTCCGTGGTACCGAATTCCCAACCCTGGTCGTTCCAGTAGCCATACGTGTTGGTTACAGCTTTATTCTGTTCGGAGAAACCGATGGTCGTATAGCCTGCAGGTTTGTCCTTCCAAGTAACGGTAACTTCGCAAGTTGCCGTTGCTGCACCGCTCGAACGCTTTGCAGTAATGGTAGCAGTACCTTCGCTAACAGCAGTAACAACGCCGTTTTCAACGGAAGCGATGTTGGAATCACTGGTGCTCCAAGTAATCTTTTCATCGGTAAGAGCCTTATCTCCGCTCATTACGGTTGCCGTAAGCGTTGCCGTCTTTTCATCTTCACGTTCTACGTCAAGCGTAAGCTCCGTCTTGCTGATTTTTACATAGATGTTCTCAACCGTAACAACACAAGTTGCGGTAACACCGTTTGCAGTAGCCGTGACATCAGCGGTACCTGCTGCAACACCTCTTACCACGCCCGAGGTAGAAACCGTTGCAACTTTCTCATTAGAAGAAGTCCAGGAAACGTCGGAATCATCTGAAACAGTTGCTGTAAGACGCTTGCTGTCGCCAATACCGATCGAAATCGCGGTTTCGCTTAACGTAACGGTGGTGGGGTCAGCAGGTGGTTTCACAAAAAAACTGCAGGATGCTGCAATAACAAGCACGAGTGCGCATGCCACTGCGGACGACAATTTCTTTGCTAATTTGGTTAATTTTTTTAACATCATCTTAACCTTCCTTTAATTATTTTTTATTTTTCAAAGGTCCCCTCCCCTCTCATCAACTGATAGTACTGCGTAAACTCAATTGCTAAGTTGACAAAAGTAAACTCAATTGCTAAGTAGACAAAAACCTTCAAAATTCCAAATAAAGTCGATTAATTTATAAATCGCCATAATTGCAATTATGCTTATCGAGGAAAAATATGCACTCTCAGCAAGAAAAGCACGTTATTCTACAACCATGGGCGGAATTCTCGACATGAAATCGAGCAAATCCTACTATAAAATCAAAAAATTATAGCGTAAACAGAATTTCTGAACGACATAAATTCTCAATTTTACATTATGTTGTTTTTTAACATTTTTAATTGTGGTAATTATAATACTTATCGTCTTTTAATATAATATCACAATAGAGAAAACTTGTAAAGTAAATTGCTATATTTCCTTCAATTCTCAACCCCAAATGTTTTTTTGTCTATTTTTGAACTTTTTTTTAATTCGTCTATTACGGCTGCATGATTTTACAAACTCTATTATCGCATTCCTACCTGTTTTTATTGCCTTGGGGTGGCCGGAAGCAGTAAAATCGAATTTGAAACGAAGATAATGCGCTTAGTAAACAACAAAGGCCAACCGAATTACGTAGTAAATTATGGTAGTGTGAAATGAAATACACCGCCGTTTTAACCGCTTTAACTATTCCATTGTAGTACATTTCTTTAATACATTATCGGTTAAGGCATTTAAGAAAACAAGTTGAATTTTCTTATCATTACAAGGTTCTTCTAA
>CAZBQP010000097.1:0-5030 GCA_964494075.1 uncultured Clostridia bacterium | reverse complement strand
CTTCTGCACACCCCGTAAAAACTGGGCAACCGCAAGCTTCGCCGTAATATATTCTCTGCCGTGAATTGCATAAATCGCAATGCCTACGGGAGCACCTTCTCCCCTTTTCATTGCGTATATGGTACGCCCGAATGGGGTTTTCCCAATACTTTTCTTTTCCTCTTTTCTTCCCTCGTAAAAGTCCGTCACGTATTCATAAATATTCATAGCATATACTATGCGTTATTTATGATAAGCGGAACCTGCGTTGATCATGTACGCACGATACACCTGTTCCGCCAAAATCACCCGCATGAGCTGGTGAGGAAAGGTCATATCGGAAAAGGAAAGCTTATAATCCGCCGCCCGTTTCACTCGATCCGAAAGTCCGCACGAGGAACCGATAACGAAGGTAACGTCCTTGCCCTCGTCGGCAAGCTTACCAAGTCGCACAGCGAGCTGTTCGCTGGACTGTTTTTGCCCTTCCACCGCTAAAGCGATGACGTACCCCTTGCAAGCACGCAAAATATCGTCCGCTTCCGCCTCGGGGTTTGCGCCTTCGGCAAGCTCCTTAATCTCCACTTTGACAAATCGGGAGAGACGTTTGACGTATTCCGCCACCCCCTCACGATAAAAACTTTCTTTAATTTTTCCTACGACGACAAAATAAATCTTCTGCATATCTTATCCTATAATCCCCATCACAAGCACACTCAACCACAACACCACGCTGAGTGCAATCCCGGGGAGTGCGTACAACCAGAATCGTTTTTGTCCTTCCTTATCTTTCTCCCCGTTTTCAGGCTTTTTATCCAAAAACAGCAATACCATGGCTGCGATGAAACTGATAATCTCCAAAACGAGCAGGAGAATATAGACGGGAGTGGGAAAAGCCTCAATGCCTAATTTCGTCATGATGATGATATAGGCGTTATTCAAAAAATGAGAGACTACGGTCGGCAAAATGCTTCCTGCCTGAATTGCCACCCACGCAAAAGCTGCGCCGCAGCAAAATTGATAGATGGTCTGTGCCGGGTTTTGGTGATAGAGCGCGAAAAGTCCGCCGCAAACGAGCACGGCACCCAACTTTCCGAAAGGCTTCATGCCCTTCAATAAAAATCCTCGGAAGATGATTTCCTCAAAGATCGCCGGCAACACCGCCACGACAATAAGTACCCCCACAAAGCCAAAACCATCCAAAGACGGCAGGTTGATTTCCGGGCTTACGTAACCGAACAAGCCAAGAAATTGCAAGAACAAGCCGTTTAACTCGGCAAGCGAAAGCAGCCCGAATTGCATCAAAAGAGCGATGAGAAAATATTTCCAAGAACACTTCTGCTCCTTGACGAAACGTTGAACGGGCGTTTTTGTCCACGACAACAACCACCACGTCAACGCAGCAAAGGTGATCGGATTGAGAAGGTAGCTGCAATAGAGATACCAATCCGCAGTCTGTACACCGTCCTGCGCAGCAAGGCCGCTGATCAGCAATACAAACGAAAACACGAACGCTGTCACCAAAGGAGCAAACGTTGCCGCAGAAAAAGTCAAGCCCGACGTTTTTACAAGTTCAGGCTCCCCGATAAGCGAGGAAAAAAGTCCTCGTTGTTGATTTTGATTTCTTTCCATATATTCTATTATAACAGATTTGAACGCTTTTGCCAACGAAAATGACGCCACGTGCAAAAAATTTCACACGTGACGCCCTTTATCCGCTCAATTTTTCTCGAAAACTCTCGATGATGCGATTTTCAATCCTCGACACTTGCACTTGACTCACTCCGATACAACGAGCCACTTCGCTTTGCGTCATATCTCGAAAATACCGCAGAATAATGATGCGTTTTTCCCGTTCGGGCAGCGCCTCTATTGCCCCTTTCAAAATCATCTTATCCAACCATTCCTCTTGGTCGTCTTTTGCCTGCAACGTCTCGATGAGTTCTCTTTCCTGTCCGTCTTTATAATCGGCACCCCCGTATAAAGATATGGGCATTTTTGACGAACCCATAACGAACACCGCCTCCGCTTCGTCCATCCCGAATTTTTTCGCAATCTCGGACATGGGTGGCTGCTTTCCGTTTTTTATGGCGTACTCTTCCACGAAAAGATTCATCTCTTTCGCCGTCTGTTTCATACTTCTCGACACTTTCACCGATCCGTCGTCTCGCATAAAACGCTTGATCTCTCCTGCGATCATCGGCACGGCATAGGTGGAAAATTTCACCCCGAAACTTTCATCAAATCCGGAAATAGCCTTCAAAAATCCCATACAGGCAATCTGGAATAAATCGTCGTAGTCCACCCCCTTACCCAAATACCGTTTTACAATGCTTTTCACCAAGGAAATGTTGTGTTCCAACAGCCTCTCTTTTGCATTTGCATCCCCCGTCTTCGCCAGACGAATGTAGGTAAACGTCGCTTTATCATCAAGCATCTGTCCTTTCCTTTACGGCGTCTTGATTCTTTTCACGCAAGCCCTTTTCCCTGCAGATATAACGAGTCATACGCACTTTCGTTCCCTTGCCACGTTCACTCTCCAAAGAAAATCCATCCATAAACGTTTGCATGATGGTAAATCCCATACCTGAACGCTCATCATTTTCAAGAGTTGTATAAAAGGGCAAGAGGGCACGTTCCACGTCTTCAATTCCGCACCCGCCGTCGGTGACGGTAATATGTAAAACGCCTCCGTTCTCGTCTCCTTCCGCCCTACATTCGATCCATAACGTATGTCCTTCCTTCCCCTTGCCATACGCATGAACCACGGCGTTCGTCACCGCTTCACTCACGGCGGTTTTGATATCCGAAAGCTCGGCAAACGAGGGATTTAAGCAGAGTGCAAACGCCGCCACAGCGCTTCGAGCAAAACTCTCGTTTTCACCGATTGCCGCAATTTCCAACTTCATATAATTCTTCATGATTCTTCTCCTTACATTTTCGGCATCAAAGTGTAAACGCCGCTCATTTCCAAAATTTTATCCGCACTCCTCGTCGGACTCATCAAATATACGGGTATGCCGTATCGGCGAAATCGCTTATATCTGCCTATCAAAAATCCGATCCCCGTCGAATCCATAAAAGACACCTCGCTTAAATCGAACACCGCACGAACACACGATGCGTATTCGTCGGCAAGTCTATCCGCACGGGTGCGAGCCGTACCTGCGTTATGCTCGTCAATTTCCCCACGCAGCCGCATATACAATATTCCGTTTTGATAATCGGCTTGAATTTGCATTTTCTTCCTCCTTTTGGTTGCCGCTCCATTGTACAACATTACGCAAACGCTATTTTGACGAATACAATCGTAAAAAAAATATGTTTGTCGAAAATATTTTTTACTTTTCTCATGAAAAATACTTGACTTTTTTCTCCAAATCGCTTATTATTATTAAGCGTTATGTAATTGACTTCACGTCATCACAGACGGGCCTTTAGCTCAGTGGTTAGAGCTGCCGGCTCATAACCGGTTGGTCCGCGGTTCGAATCCGTGAAGGCCCACCAAAAATTACTTATATCTGGCCCAGTAGCTCAGTTGGTTAGAGCGCCAGCCTGTCACGCTGGAGGTCGACGGTTCGAGCCCGTTCTGGGTCGCCAGAAAAAAATCACTTCTTGCGAAGTGATTTTTCTTTTTACTCTTTTATTCGACATGATATACCCAACGCCATAAAAATACGCCATTACGGAATTGTCCGCAATGGCGTTCTTTTGTTCTTATTCGATTAAATTTCGTCCAAGCTGTGTGCGATAAAGTTCAAGTGGTCGCCGACACGTTCCAGATTGCAAACAAGGTTGATAAACACCGTATTGTTTTCGGGACGGCATTTACCTTGGCTGAGACGCACAATGTGTTCTGCCACCAACTCCTTACGCATAGAGTCGATCGAATCCTCCAACCCATCCGATTCGGGCAACAAGCTGCGAGTTCCTTCGAGAATGATATCTTTGACCAAAACGTACTGTTTCTGCAAGAAATCCTGCATAACTTCCAGCTTTGCGTTAATCCCTTCGGAGAAGGTGAGATTTTCTCTAATTTCACGTTTGGTGTACTTGGTGAAGTTATCCGCAAGCTCTGCAATACGGGCGATATCGCCGACGTTGTTGTGCAGCGCACTGATAAGCTTTTCATCATAGAATGAGACACCGCTTGCAGAAACACGCACGAGGTAATCGCTGATCTGTTCGCTGATCTTTACGATATTTTCGTTGGTTTCATCTACTTTTGCGAGCATACTTTCGTCACGATCGATAAAGGCACGGAAGGCAACCCCTACGTTTTCCATAGACATATCCGCCATACGGAAAGTTTCTTTTTTAAGCTGTTCGAGAGCAACGGGAGGAGTATTCAAGAAACGCTTGTCCATGTATACAAGCTCCCACGCTTCCTTTTGTACCGTATTTTTTTCGGGAATCAACAGTGCCACCAATTTTACGAGCAAATCGGTAAACGGCAAGAAAATAAGGGTACAAATCACGTTGAAGAAGGTGTGGAACATAGCGATCTGCGTCGTGGGCGCACCGGGGAACCATTGCGCAAACGTGACGTCGAAGAAATCCTTACCGACAACAGGTGTCGACCAAATCAACAGCAATACACTGAACAGCACCGCCCCCGTAACGTTGAAGAGCAGGTGAATCATACTCGTACGACGTGCATTCACGGACGTCCCGATGGACGAAATGAGCGCCGTCACACACGAACCGATGTTGGAGCCTAAAATGATAAAGAGCACGGCATTGCCGCCACCGCCGATCGTCAGCCCCTGCCCTACCATTGCAATGATAATGGTTGTCACAGCGCTGGACGATTGCAAAATCGCCGTAAATACAACACCGAACAAAAGCAGCAAGAACGGGTTGCTGATGCTGCTGAGAAATTGCGTCACCATGGCGTTGTCTTTATAACCGCTCATGGATTCAGACATAATTTCCAAACCAAAGAATACCAGTCCGAGTCCGGCAAGCGCAAGCCCGACTGAACGAACTTTATCGTTTTTGGAAAGCATTTCCATCATAACGCCGATAAACAGCAATGCGATAAAGAAAGGGGC
>CAZBQP010000096.1:0-5143 GCA_964494075.1 uncultured Clostridia bacterium | reverse complement strand
AGACATAACATCACCTCGTAAAAAAAAATTCTTGTTATCCTTATTTTAACACAAATAATAGGAAAATGTCAAAGACAAGCTGTATTTTTTTGAATTTTTTTACACTTTCCCCATTCATTTTGTTTACCAAATAGAAAAAATCGTGTATAATATAAGTGTGACAATATAAATATCTTATTTATAGTATAACGATAATCCAAAAAGGAAGGACTATGATGCAAAACGTTATGGAACAATACTTCGACGAGATCGTCAATTCGACCGTGGAAATCCTCAAATTCGATTCTTCTCTCAAACCTGCCGAAGAAGGGTATCCCTTCGGAAAAGAAGCGGCAGATTGCCTTGCCTATTTTTTGAATTTGGCAGACGGAATGGGATTTGAAACGCATAATTACGACAACTACGTTGGCGAAGTCGTCTTCGGCGAAGGCAAAGAGTTTGCCATTCTTGCCCACCTCGACGTCGTTCCCGCAGGAAGCGGTTGGAAATATCCTCCATTTGAAGGGGTAATCAACGACGAACCCTCCGAAGGGGGCGTAGGCGGCAAAAAGATTTGGGGAAGAGGCGCAATGGACGACAAAACCCCGGCAATCGTCTGTCTGTACGCTCTCAAAGCACTCAAAGATGAAGGCTTCCCTATGCACCGCAAAATTAAACTCATCGTCGGCTGCAATGAAGAAGCAGGCTGGCAGTGTATCGAACACTACAACAAGGTGGCAAAAATGCCCGAGGAAGGCTTCACCCCCGACGCCAACTTCCCCGTCATCTACGCAGAAAAAGGAATTTTACACTTCACCGCTAAATTTGCCATTGAAGACGCACCCATGTATAAGTTGAACGCAGGTGAACGTGTCAATATGGTATGTGCGGACGCCTCCGCTTTCATCACCAGAAAAGCAGCGGAAAACCTCGTGTACTACGAAAACCCTGTACAGGGCACAAGACTTTCCTACGATAACACGACGAATTGTTTACGCGCATACGGCAAGTCTGCGCACGGCTCCACGCCCTCGCTCGGCGCCAACGCCTTGCAGGCGATGCTCTGTTTCTTCGCATCCTTCAACGAAGATTGCAAAAAGGCGTACGATTGCCTGTTTGACGACGTAAAAGGACTGAAAACGCTTGAAGACGAAACGGGCGTATTGACGATGTCTCCCGACGTGGCAACCTTTGAAAACGGCGTCCTGTCCATCACGACGGACATTCGTTTCCCTGCCACCCTTCCCTTGGAAGCCGTGACGAGCAAACTTGACGAATTTGGCGTAGAATATGTAATCGACAACTATCAAGCGCCTCTCTATAACAACCCGAACGGAAAGCTCATCAAAACCCTGGTAGGCGTCTACAATAAAATTACAGGCAAAAACGAATCTCCTATCGCCATCGGTGGCGGTACGTACGCACGTGCTTTGAAATACGGCTGTGCTTTCGGTCCCGAGTTGGAAGGCGAGGAAGCTACCATTCACCAAGCAAACGAATACGTAACTTTCGATAAGATTCGTTTCATGAGCGACGTATATTACAATGCCATCAAAGAAGTCTGCACGGAGCCTTCCGGCAAAGTACGTATCGCAATCAGAAAAACGGCTCGTCGCAAAAAGGCAGCAGCCCTCGACGCCATTGAAATGATCGTAGACACCGTGGAAGTAGAATCCCCCGTAGAAGTAGATGCGGAGCTTACCGACACGAACGCCTCCGTTGACGCCGTGGAAATTCCCGTTGCGGAAATCGCAGAAGAAGCAGACGTAGAAAACACGGAAAGCGTAGAAGAACTCGTAGAAGCGGAAACGGTTGAAGAAAATCAAGACAAAGACGGCATATTATTCGCCACCATAAAATTAGGCGTTCAAAATAAATAATAGAACGTAAAAATCAATACGACACACAAAAAGTATTCGCAAATCAAAAAAACAATAGCACAGGCAGATTGAAATTATGCCTGTGCTTCTTTTATAAACATATCTAAATTACCTTACTCGTGTTCAAAATTTGCCATCATCCATTTACGTCAACAAACGATTCATCTCACCACACTCTTCTTTTTTAAGCATTAAACAAACACGCAATAAAATCCTTTTTAGGCAAAGGCTCCTTCAATCCATAAAACGTGTAGCTTATTGTAACCGCATAAAAAGATAGGAAACTCGCTGTACGCGAGTTTCCTACCTTAGTGAGAGAATATGAAAAAAGTTTTTAGTATAGTCGTTTTAATTCTATTCTCGTATCATTTTTACATGGAATCGACCTTTCCCGGCCTCATTCTCATGCCACAGAAAGAGCTTCTTTCGCCCTTCCGACATGAATTGTATCGCTGTTTTGTGATAGTATTATGAAAACTATGTGAAAGTTTAGTGAAAATTATATATTTTATCACCATTTGTTTGCTTTTTTCATAATCTATTCTAAAAAACAGTCGAATTTATTTCAAAAACTGGGAGAACACTCCTTCTGCAACACGCAATCCGTCCGCCGCCGAGGAAGTAATCCCTCCGGCATACCCTGCCCCCTCACCGCAAGGATACAACCCTCGAACACCTACGGACTGCATACTTTCATCTCGTTCCATACGCAAGGGCGAACTGGTACGACTTTCCACCGCCGTCAAAATACCGTCGGGATCAGCAAAGCCTTTTAGCCTTCGATCCATATCCAAAATGCTCGTTCGAAGTGTATTCGTCACAGCCATGGGTAGCACGTCCGATAAATTCACAAAAGAAGTTCCTGCTGCGTAGGTGGGACGCACTTCCCCGAAATAATCGCTCGTCTTTCCAGCCAAAAAATCACCGATCCGCTGTACGGGCGCTGCATAATTGCCACCGCCTGCCAAAAACGCCGCTCGTTCGAGTTTTCTTTGAAACTCCACCCCCGCCAAGGGATGTTCGCCGCCAAAATCAGCACTCGTTACCTGCACGATCAACGCACTGTTGGCGTTGACGCCGTCACGGGCATAATTACTCATGCCGTTGACAACCACGCCCCCTTCCTCACTTGCCGCAGGCATGACGTATCCGCCCGGGCACATGCAAAAGGTGAAAGCCGCACGTTCAGACGCATGCGAAACGAGTTTATAATCTGCCGCAGGAAGCTTTCCATACGATTGCCCATACTGAGCAAACCCGATTTTTGATTGCAAATGCTCCACACGCACCCCGACGGCAAAATCTTTCTGCCGCATAGGCACTCCCTTTCGATAGAGCATTTCAAAGGTATCTCGTGCGCTATGTCCGATCGCCAAAACCAAGGCAGACACAGAAAACCTTTCCCCATACGGGCATACCATGTCTTTATCGAGTGATTTTACAGCGACCTCACACACTCGTCCGTCCCGAATAAAAATTTCTTCCAAACGGGTGTTGAATAACACATCGCCTCCTTGCGAACGGATATATTCGCGCATATTTTTCACCACGCCTTTCAGCTTATCGCTTCCGATATGCGGTTTCGCCAAATACAAAATCTCCTCAGGCGCACCAAATCGCACGAACAGCTCCAACACATCCCGATTCAAAGCACTATGCGTCTGCGTATTAAGTTTTCCATCCGAGAACGTTCCTGCGCCCCCTTCGCCAAACTGCACGTTGGTATTTACGTCCAGTTTCTTATTTACAACAAATGCGTTAATTTTCTTTTCACGCTCTTCAACGCTTTCCCCTCGTTCCAACACAATGGGACGAATCCCGTAATCGAGCAAGCGAATGGCGCAAAACAAGCCGGCAGGCCCGCTCCCCACCACGACGACAGACTCGTTAGGGCGTTTCTGTTCGGGCAATTTTTCAAACTCACGTTTTTCTTGAAAAGGCTGTTCTTTAGAAAACTCAATCGTGTATACAAAACGCAAATTATTTTTATCACGTGCATCCAAAGATTTTTTCTTAATTGCAAAATACCCAACCTTTCCGCCGAGTTTTTTCTGCGCAAGTCGTATAAGCTCCTTTTCGCCCTGATCAATGGGCAGTTTGATATTCGATAAAGTAAGTACACTCATACCTGCCCCTCACATTTTATTCATTGCGTTTGCAACGCACATTGCAGACGAATACGCCCATTGCAGATTAAACCCGCCGCATTGCCCGTCTACGTCTAAAATTTCCCCGGCAAAATACAATCCGGGCGCTAACCGACTTTGCAAATCGTCATCCGTCTCCGTAAGCGGAATTCCACCTTTCGTCACCTGTGCGTAATCAAAGCCAAGGCTTCCCGTCACGGAAAGTCGGAAATCCTTCACAAGCTTCGCAGCCCGTTCCATATCTCCGTCGGCTCGTTTCATTACAGCCCTGCCCACCTGATTATTCAAAACCCCGAAGAGCAATTCTCCATTGTCGAGTGCAGGAAACGCCTGCCGTTTGCGCTTCATCATCGACAAAATTTCCCCTTCCGAAATGTCAGGTAAGAAATCCACAGACAACGTCACCCCTGTTGCCAAGGCGTCCGCCACAAATGCAGAAATACGGAAAACAGCATCTCCGGATACACCGTAATCGGTGAATATGATATCTCCACGAAGCGACGTCTTTTCATCTCCAAAAAATGCCGTTAAGCTACCGTCAGACACTCGAATCCCTTTTAGCGTTTTCGTATAACTCATTTCCGTTTTAAGCTGCACCAGCGAAGGATAGAGCGGCGTCACCGTATGCCCTAAGTTTTCTGCGAGTGCATACGCCGAGCCGTCCGTCCCAAAATTTTTGGCAGCCTTACCGCCTGTACAAAGCACGACGGAACGAGCAAAAATCTGCTCTGTTCTTTTTTCCGCTCCCGTTTCTGTGGTGAGCACAAATCCACCCTTTACTTTTTCCAGCCGCATGATGCGTGTTTGCAAGCGCACATCCACTCCCTTTCGTGCGAGCGAAAATCGCAGTGCGTCCGTAAGCGAAGACGCCTGCTTACCGGCAGGATACACCCTGCCCCGTTCATCTGCCTGCAACAAAACCCCCAACGAGCGGAATGCTGCCGTCAAGCGTTCCTGATTCTCTGCGCAAATTATCTTCGAGATCTTTACTTTCGAGCTTTTGTCCAAGCAAAAATATTCCGTTGTATCGGCTGCGAGGTTGGTGACGTTCCCCTGTCCGTTGCCCGTTGCGGAAAGTTTTCTTCCCACCCGTTCTCCACGTTCAAAAAGGACTGCTTTTTTGCCGTCCGCTAACCA
>CAZBQP010000095.1:0-5166 GCA_964494075.1 uncultured Clostridia bacterium | reverse complement strand
TCAGCAGGTCGCCGGTTCAAGTCCGGCCAGTAGCTCCAGAAAGAGTTTTTATGCAAAAATTAACGCATAAAAGCTCTTTTTTTTGTATAAATTTGATGTTTATACATCGATTTTCACAAAAATGAGTAGGTTTGGGTAATAATTGGGGTAATAAAAACCACTGTGCGCCTTAAAAATAAAGGAGTGTAGCGATTTGAGTTTCTAAAAAAAAACTGCGTTTTCACGAAAATATAGTTAGTAAAAAAAATCAAAAAATAATATTCTTTCATAGAATCCATCGGGAGCCGTGTGAAGCTCCCGATTATTTTACTTTTGTAGGGTGAATCCCCATCTATTTTGCAAGAGGTTGACACCCATGTCTCTTTATATAAGAGAACACCACCACCGACAACAGCAAATGTGTTCACACTTGACTCTTTAAGTGAGTAACAATTCACCAAAGCGTGAGTGTTCGCACTTAACTCTTTAAGTGAGAGGTAACTTACCACTCAAGAGGCAAAGTGGTACCCCTTTGCCCAAAAAATAAAAAATAAAAAGCGATGACTATAACAACATCGCAACGGAGGTGAAATTATGAAAAACGATTCTATTAATTTGCTACTCGAAGAGTATGTCCGCCTTATGCCCAAGACGTCGTACTTGATGAAGAACCCCGACAGATATCCTGTCGTAGAAAAAGCCACTCATGAAATCGCGAACATAACATTGAAGTGTGACGAAGATGCTAAAATTGAAATCTATCCCGATGAATTGACAGGCAGCTCTCTTTGCCTGAAAATCACCGCCGATATAATCGTGATGGATATGATTGACAAGTTCTGCGAAGCTCTCAAAGTGGCAGACACCTTTGAAACTGGTGCATTGACTAATAGTCAAGTGTTTATAGCTATGACCTTTGAAGACGCCTGGATACCGGCGCCAACTCGCCAATAAAACAACTCGTCCAAATGATGAAAGGAAGCCTCTTTTGGGGCTTCCTTTTTATCAAAAAACGCAACATCGTTCCTCTATCGGCATAGAAAAACGCGGTTTATAAAAACCGCATTTCGTTTTATCTTGTAGCCGTATATTCGGTGACGTTCAAAATCGTTTCGCCGTCTACCTGCAAAGGACGAGGTTCGCTAAATTTCACCGTAATCTCCTTGCCCGACAACATCGTGACGTACTTTTCTTTCTTTACGTGTCCGCCATTGAAAATAGACGGGAATATCATGAGCGTCTTTAATTTCCCGGAACCGTGGAAAAGCATCACGGAAAGTTGATTGGCTTCACGCGTTTGACCGGGCGTAGGCATCATGCCGCCACCGTAATATCTTCCCAACATCGTAGGAGCAAGCCATACATTCTTGAAATGATGCTCCTCACCGTCTACAATCACCGTTGCATCAGTAGGTTTATAATCGAATAACAGTCCCTTAATGGCAATCATCGTATAATTTACAGGTTTTTCACTCTTCGCTCGAAGTTGATCCCCCACCTCGCAACAATAGCCGTCGATTCCATAGCCGACACCGTTGATGAACTTATATGCAGTTCCCTTCACCGTCACCGTAGGCAAATTCTTTAAGTAGGGATTCAACAATACAGGCTTCTCACAATCTCCTTCAATATCGTGCAAGAAATCGTTTCCGCTGCCGCAAGCAAAATAGTAAACATTATGCGCAATATCGACATCCTTCGTCTTATTTACGAAGTGATTTACAGTGCCATCACCACCACAAAGCACGACTTCGTCTTCCTTGGAAAGATTTGCAAAATAGCCGTCATAATCAGCGATTTCCGTCATATCTTGGTACACCAAATTTTCTTCCCCGTAAAGGTTTTCCAAAATTTCGCATTCTTTCTTTTCCTTTCCGTGCCCTGCAAGAGGATTATGTAAAACGTAATATTTCTTCATAGGTATTTTATCCTGTTATCACATAATTGCATGACTTTGTCACGCTTACATATGACATTATAACACGCAAAAAAAGAAAAGTAAAGCAAATTGTCGTATTTTTCCTAACTTTATAAAGAAAAATCCCCACAAATTTGCAGATAGCTTGCCGTCATATCACAGAGAAGATATCGCAAATCTTTGACGTATACGACATTAGACAGAATGTCATTCAGTTGCTTGCTTGCGCATTTGCACGCCTGCGCATACTTTGGGAAATCATCAGCGTAGACAGCAGATAAATAATTCAGTTGACGCCATAAAATATCGAGAATACGAAGAGTGGATTGTTGCGTGGCGCCGTTTGCCAAGCGATTAATCTCCCCGTCCAACACTTCCATGCAACTGTGTAGACAATTCAATGCGTCTTGATAAAGAGTTGCCTTCTTTTTCTCCTCGCAAGTTTTGAAATAGAGCTGTCCGACGTCGATTTGCAACAACCGCGTACTCTCCGCCATGGAATTTTGCACAGCAACCCCCTCCTCCTCATGCAGATATACAGACAACGTCACATACTCTTTTCCTTCATGTTCTAACAAATATCCAGCACCACCCTTCCATTGCGCATCGTAAACACCCGCCTCAATATGTTCCGTAGAAGACAAGAGGAAATAAAAGCTATGCCCCACCCAAACGCTTTGTGCCTGCCACAAAAACGCTGCATAAAGAAGGGTGGAAAGGGTAAAAAAAGCAAGCGCTATGCCAACTGCGGCAAGATAAAGTTTCTTTGCAAAAAAATCCGTCTGCATGCTCTATTGTATGCGACGGATTCTTTCTTCTATTCAAGATATAACACGCATTCACCCTTCAAAAGGCTTTTTTTCAGATCAAGAATACGTTGATTGGAGGAACCACGGAATTTCAAACGAATATCTTTGAGTTCTTCCATATACGGACCGTCCACTAACACATCAAACAAAGAAAGCAATTCCTTCGTGACTTCCGTATTCTTTTGTTCTTCTTTCAGAAGCCCCCTCTTTTCATCAAAGCTGCACCCAGTATAACACCAAATCGTCTTTTGCGGATAAGCCTCTTTTACACGCCGTATGAAAGGATGCAACGCCCTTTGATTTTGCGGTTCGAGCGGTTCGCCCCCTAACAGGGAAAGTCCTGCGATATAGTCTGATTCAAGCGCCTGTAAAATTTGCTTTTCGACCTCTTCATCAAATATATCACCCTGCGTAAAATCCCATGCAACTTCGTTAAAACAATTTTTACAACGACGGGTACAACCGGACACAAACAGAGAAACACGCACCCCTTCTCCGTTGGCGATATCCGTCCATTTAATTGCGGAATAATTCATCAAAGGTGGAGAACGCGATCTTTAATTTCTTGCGTTCTACCCTGATTCCAGTATTGCGTTCCGATATAGCCGCAGGTGCGTCTTGCAACGTTCATCTTCGCTTGATCTCGATTATGACAATGCGGACATTCCCATACGAGTTTTCCCGTTTCGTCATTTACAATCTGAATTTCTCCGTCATAGCCGCATACCTGACAATAATCACTCTTCGTATTCAGCTCGGCGTACATAATGTTTTCATAAATAAATTTCATAACGGAAAGAACGGCAGGGATATTATCCTGCATATTGGGAACTTCCACGTAAGAAATGGCACCGCCGGGAGAAAGCTGCTGGAATTCACTTTCAAACTTCAACTTGGTAAATGCGTCAATCTCTTCGGAAACGTGTACGTGATAGCTGTTGGTGATATAGCTCTTATCCGTGACACCGGGAATGATACCAAAACGTTTTTGCAGACATTTGGAGAATTTATACGTCGTACTTTCCAAAGGAGTTCCGTACAAGGAAAAATCAATATTTTCCTTAGCTTTCCACTCCTTGCACTTATCGTTCATACGCTTCATCACCGCAAGAGCGAAAGGCTTCGCTTCCTCATCGGTGTGCGATTTATCCGTCATATATTTGACACATTCATACAAGCCCGCGTATCCCAAGGAAATGGTAGAATAGCCCCCGTAGAGCAATTTATCAATGGGTTCGCCTTTTTTAAGTCTCGCAAGTGCGCCATATTGCCAAAGGATGGGCGCCGCATCTGAAAGAGTCCCCTTCAAACGATTGTGACGTTCCATGAGCGCACGATAGCAAAGTTCCAAACGCTCGTCGAAAATCTTCCAGAATTTTTCCTCATTTTTTCCCGAAGAAAGCGCAACATCTACAAGGTTGATTGTGACAACGCCTTGATTAAATCTTCCGTAATATTTAGGTTTCCCATTTTCATCGACGTACGGTGTTAAGAAGCTTCTGCAACCCATACAAGTATAACAATGCCCTTCCCCGTTTTTATCGACCTTATATTCAAGCATTTTCTTCTCGGAAATGTAGTCTGGCACCATACGTTTTGCCGTGCACTTCGCAGCCAACTCAGTCAAATAAAAGTAAGGTTGCCCCTCGGTGATATTATCGGGTTCCAAAACGTAAATAAGTTTCGGGAACGCGGGCGTAATCCATACGCCTGCTTCGTTTTTCACTCCCATAATTCTCTGACGAAGCGTCTCTTCGATAATCATTGCCAAATCGGCTTTTTCCTGTTCGTTGCGAGCTTCGTTCAAATACATGAAAACGGTGACAAAAGGCGCTTGTCCGTTGGTGGTAAGCAAGGTCACCACCTGATACTGAATGGTTTGAATCCCCCTTTTGATCTCGTCACGAAGACGTTTTTCGGCAATTTCTGCAATCTGTTCTTCCGTTGCGTGCAAACAGACAAGCTCTTCCGCTACTTCTCTGCGAATCTTTTGACGACTAATCTCGACAAAGGGCGCCAAATGCGTCAAGGAAATACTCTGTCCGCCGTATTGATTGGACGCTACCTGCGCAATAATTTGCGTTGCGATGTTGCACGCCGTAGAAAAGCTGTGCGGCTTTTCAATCAACGTACCCGAAATCACCGTGCCGTTTTGAAGCATATCTTCCAAATTGACAAGGTCACAATTATGCATATGTTGTGCAAAATAATCGGCATCATGGAAATGAATCAAACCTTCGTCGTGTGCCGTAACGATATCGTTGGGTAGCAAAATGCGGCGGGTAAGGTCTTTGGACACCTCCCCTGCCATATAATCTCGCTGTACGCTGTTTACCGTAGGATTTTTATTAGAATTTTCCTGTTTGACCTCCTCATTGTTACACTCGATCAAAGACAGGATTTGTGCGTCCGTCGTATTTACTCTACGAACGAGCGCACGATTATAACGATAGGTAATAT
>CAZBQP010000094.1:0-5268 GCA_964494075.1 uncultured Clostridia bacterium | reverse complement strand
TTCAAAAAGGTCTTGACGAGTGCTTGTTTTCATGGTATAATGATAATAGTGGTGCAGAGCGCCATTGTAGAACAATGACTTCGTAAGTAAGCAGGAAAGATAAGGTGGATTCGTTGACTTATTTACGAGGAAATTGTAAATATTATTTATAATTGGAGAATTACTATGGCAGAAAAGAAAAGTATTTTCGAACATCCGATTTTATCTACCAAGATAAAGTCCGCAAATGCCAAGCTCTTCCCGGAAGCACTGATCGGGTACTTTTTGGGGCCGACCTTGGCAATGTTGTCTAACTCGGTCTTGTCCAACTATTTGAACAAGTATCTCACCGACGTTTTGGGATTGGGCAGCTCTTGGGCAGGTCCGTTTTTGACGTTGTTACCCGTGTTGTCCGTCATTCTTGTTGTGGCTGGCAATATCATCGTCGGCAGAGTGATGGAAAACAATAAGACGAAAGCAGGCAAAGCAAGGCCGCTGTTGTTGGTTGCCGTGCCTTTGATGATTTTGGCACTCAGCGTATTGTTTGTCTTTACCCCGTATCCCGACTCTCCAAACACGCAGATCGGTGCGATGATCGGCATTGCAATCGGATATAACCTTTGGTTCTCGGTTGCATATCCGTTCTATTACACCTCCCATGCGGCACTTGTCGGGCTTTCCACCCGTAACAGCAAGGACAGATCGCTCATTGCCACCATTGCCAACGCAACGCAGCTTGCGGCAATCGGGATTTGTTCGATGGTGTTGCCTTTCTTCCTGAAATACATTTTTATTGACGGGGATCCGAAGGCATCTTACAATGCGTGGAAAATATTCGTTATCGCATTGATGGTGATTTCTGCACTGGGCGCAGCTCTCGAATACTATTTCACCCGTGAAAGAGTTACCGAAGAATCCTTCAACACCGCAATTGCGCAGCCCCTGAAAAAGGCGACTCCGATGAGTGTGCAGGCGAAGATTTGTTTGAAGGATAAATACTGGATCATCATGATCGTATTCTTCCTGATGTATCAGCTCGGCGGTATGTTGAAAAACGTATCCCAACTTTACTTCTGTCAGTCGATGTTCCCCGATGCAGATGGGTTGTATACCATCGCCAACGGCGGTGCATTACACGGAACTCTTTCCATTATCGGCGCAATTCCCACTGCACTCGGCATGGTGGTAGCATGGCCTTTGGCAAATAAAATCGGCAAAGGTAAAGCCATTTTCTTCGGTGCGCTTTTGGCGGTTGCCGGCGGTGCGCTCGGTTTGATTTTTCCCGATAATTATATTATCGTCGTGATATCGTTTGTGATTAAAGCATTTGGCTCCACCCCTGCAATGTATCTTTCCTTGGCGCTTCTTGCCGATATTATGGATCATCAGGAAGCGATGCACGGCGTTCGTACGGACGGTTTGTCTATGTCTATTTACGGCGCAATTATGGTCGGTATGACAGGGATTGCGAACGGTATTTTGAATGCCGTTCTTAGTGCGGTCGGTTACGATGGCGTCAACGGTATCGTTTCCTCTTCTTTGATTCGTCAGGTTCTTCCTTGGCTCTTTATCGGCGGCGAAACCATTTGCTACGGCGTCATTGCGATCATTTTCCTCTTCATGGGCGTGGAAAAATTCTCTAAATTCGATCATAAAGCCATCGTGATGGATCAAAAGGCAAAAGCGGAAGCAGAAGGTGTAGAATACGTAGATCCCGTCGTTCGTCTTGCAAAAGAGGAGGCGGAGGCAGAAGCGAAGTCCGAAGCGGCAAGAAAAGCAGAGCTGAAAGCAAAATGTGAAAAGCAAGGCTTGAATTACGACGAAGAAGAAGCGAAGTATGAAGCGGCTGAAAAGGCGAAAGCGGAAGCAGCGGCAGCGAAGAAAGCAGCTGCAGAAGCCAAAGCTGCGGCGAAGAAAGCAGAAGCGGAAGCGAAGTTTAACGCACTTTCCGAGGAAGAAAAGCAGGCAATCCGCAAGAAAGCGGGAGAAAAAGCACAAAGAGAAGCGGAAGCCGAGGCAAAAGCCTTCAAAGAATTTAACGAACTTAGAATGGCTTGCGGAAGACCGGAACTGGAATAAGTTACAGATCTAACGATAAAAAATCCGTAGAATGAAAATTCTGCGGATTTTTTGTGTCGAATAATACTATCAATTGCGATATTAAAAATAGATCGTTTATAGAAAACTAAAGGAAAGTTGTTTGAGTAAGGAACCGTCCGAAAAATTCAATGCAATGAAATCATAAAAAAGTACGCCCGATGGATTTTCATCGGGCGTAGGTCGTTATATGGTGGGAGTTTTTGGTGAAGTTTCAACATTCTTGAATTGGAAAAGCCCGACGAGAGGTCGGGCTTTTTTGCTTTATACAATTCCATTAAGTCCAGTTGCCGCCGTTGCCGCCGTCCTTGCCCAACTTATATTTAGGGTTGGGTTTGTCTACGTGACGGATCACGCTTTCATCACGAAGATCTCCGGAAACGACTTCCAACTTCACTTCGCCCTGTAAGGGAATGCGGAAGTTGAATACGTGTTCACCCGTTTGCGTTGCAAACTTTTCTCCGTTTACGTAGAGGGTGACCTCTTTACAGTTCGAGTATACTTTAACATTCGTCATGCTTTCCGCACGGTCGATATAACGTTTTCCGCAAAGATGAACGAAAGGTTCTTTGCTCCAGTATGCTTTGTAGCAGTAGAAGCTGTCCTTCTTCGTCTTACGGTCGAAGGTGACGACGCCTTTGTGGTTCATGCCGGGTTCGCCACCTTGATTTCTTGCATCTGCCGCAAAGTCGAACATATTCCAAAGATGGGTTGCCCACAGGTAGGGGCGTTTTTCAAAGAAACGAAGCATATATTCGTTGTATCTGCATTGATATTCTTCGCTTTGGTCGCCACGTTTGGGATGGGAGCTATGCAAGTTGGGCATACATTCACAGCCATATTCGGAGTATCCAAGGCAACGATCGGGGTATACGAAGTGGAAGAAATCCGCCCAAAGATCGTTGAGGAACATACCGGGCACGTACCAGCCGAGATAGAGGTTCCAACTGACGAGGTCGGATATGTGTGCCGATTTATTAAAAGGGCCGCACATAGCGTAGCAAGCCAGCGTGGTGGGACGGGAGGGATCGAGCTCGTGTACCAAATCGTTCAAAAGGTGGTGATTTTCGAGCATATCCTTCTTGTCTTTCGTGGAAATAGTGATTTCGTTGGAAAGTCCCCAGAAGCAGATGGAAGGGTGGTTGTAATTTTGAATGACAAGCTCTTTCATCTGAGAAAGGGTGTTTTCTCTGCCGTTTGGCATATGTTCGGAAATGTAGGGGATTTCCGCCCAAACGACCATACCGTATTTGTCGCAAAGATCGTAGAAATACTGATCGTGCTGATAATGAGCAAGACGAATGGTGTTTGCGCCGATTTCACGAATCATTGCCGTATCTTCCTCGTGGTGTTCTTTGGAAAGAGCGTTCCCGATTGCTTTTCTGTCCTGATGACGACATACGCCACGCAAGGGATAACTCTTGCCGTTCAGGAAGAAACCCTTTTTCGGGTCTACGTGGAAGTAGCGTACGCCAAAGTTTGTCGTTATGCAGTCTACTTCTTTCCCGTCTACGGAAAGGACGGCTTTACAGGTGTACAGATAGGGATCTTCAAGCCCGTTCCATAGATGAACGTTTTCAAGCAAGATTTTGACGTCGGTGCCTTCGCCCGTTGCCACAACCTTTCCGTCTGCGTCTAAAATAGAGAGCGCAACGGAGCCGTTTTCTGCATTATGCCACGAGCGTACCCAAACTTCTGCATTTTGTTCTTGAACGGTTGCGTTTACCGCAATGCCGGGGCCGCCGAAATGATCGAGATCGAAATGATTTTCATGGACGATTACAAGCTTCACGTCACGATAAATGCCGCCGTAGAAGGTAAAGTCTGCCTTTTGAGGATACACTCTATCATTTACGGAGTTGTCCACTTCCACAACGAGTTCGTTTTCCTCGTTCAAATGCTCGGTGATATCGAAGCGGAAGGTAGAATAGCCGCCGTCATGCGTGCCGATCGGTTGTCCGTTCAAAAGGACACGTGCGGAAGCGTTTACGCCCGCAAAATCGAGGTAGACACGTTCGTCTGTGTTGTGCTCAGGGGAGGTAAACTTCTTTTTATACACGCAGGTACCACGTCTGTAATCGTTGCCGCCGTCTTGTCCGTCAATGTTGTTCCAAGTGTGGGGGAGATTGAGTTGGATCTCTTTCTCGTCGAAATAGTAAAAAGTCCAGTCATTATTGATGAGTAATTCTTTTCTCATTGTATGCTCCTAAATAGGGTTTAGAAAATTTCCCCCTTTGCCCTGTTTGCAAGGCAAAGGGGAGTGCTGTTTCAAAATATTTGTTTACTTATTTTTCGCTGCTTTATATGCTTTTTTCGCTGCTTTTAACGTTTTCTTTTCCGTTTTGATTTTGAAGTTGCCACGGATCCAAAGAATAATGGAAATTACAGCGATGATTCCGAATACTCGGCTTGCGATTTGACAAACGTCGGTAACGATAAGAGTGGTTTTCTTAACGGTGGTATCTTTGCCGAGCTTGTTCACGCCGGAGGAGTTTGCAAGTGCATAAAGGTTGTGATGCATTGCTTCTACCATTGCGTTTACGACGATGGGGTCAGCCGTTGCATTTTCCAAAGCACTCGTAGCGTACCAAAGCATTGCGTCGAAGCAGGTAACACCGCCTGCGAGAATTGCGTCTACGGAGTTGGTGTAGGTAACGAGGATGTTGTCGGTGATCGACATACCCTTGTTGCCCCATTCACGGCGCATAATGTTGGTCATAAGCCCGAAGTGTGCACCCGACCAGGTCGTACCCCAACGAGTGTAGGCGGTCATAACGCCGTTGCCATCGCTTTCTTCCAAAGATTTCTGGAATGCTTTGAGGTAGATTTCACGAGCTGCCTGTTCACCGATCCATGCTGCCTGACCAAGACGATCCTGTTCGCTGTCGTTGAGAGCAAAGTGTTTCATTACGACGTCAACGCCTTTCTTCTGAATGCCGCCGACTTCTGCGCCGCCCATTTCACCTGCAAGGTAGCCGTCTTCGGAATAATATTCGAAGTTACGTCCGCCGTAAGGGGTACGGTGGGTGTTTGCGCCGGGACCGTAGAGACAGGTTACACCAGCCCACAAGCAATCGTTGCCGATGATATTGCCTACTTTTTCAATGAGTTCTCTGTTGAAGGTTGCTGCCATTACGTCTTCGGAGGTGAATGCGGTTGCCTTCATCTGCGTCTTGTCGGATGCGATGAGAC
>CAZBQP010000093.1:0-5440 GCA_964494075.1 uncultured Clostridia bacterium | reverse complement strand
CGATACCGTCGCAAACGGTGATGGCAGGGAACATAATCGGCGTACCGCCTGCCATTGCCACCCCGAGCTTGACCGCTTGCGCAATTTTATCGAGGTTGGTGTGCCCGGGCACGATTTCGTTGTACGAACACACGACACCAATCAAAGGACGAGCCATCTCCTCCTCCGTCATGCCCAGCGCATGGTATAAAGATCTATGCGGCGCATTATGAAAGCCGTCTACAATACTGTCTTTAATCATAATTTCTTCTCTCTTGCCCCTCGTTTTTATTTCTCGGGCGACGAATCCACGCCGCCCGAACTTTGTTTGTTTCGATTGATTACAACCTTTCCCTTAATTACAAGCAAAAAGGATTAGTTATTGATGAATTTTTCTTCGTCTGCCCAGCTATACAATTTGCGAATATCTCTGCCTACCACTTCGGAAGGATGTTCCGCTGCAATCTTCCTCATGGCGTTGAAGTGTACCTGTCCGCCAGCGTCCGACATATCCAACAAGAATTCTTTGGCAAAGGTGCCGTCCTGAATATCTTTCAACACCTTCTTCATCGCCTTTTTGGTCTCTTCGGTGATGATCTTGGGACCCGTTACGTAATCGCCGTATTCCGCAGTGTTGGAAACGGAATATCTCATGCCTTCAAAACCGCTCTGATAAATCAAGTCCACGATCAATTTCATCTCGTGAATACATTCAAAATAGGCATTTCTGGGATCGTACCCTGCTTCCACCAACGTTTCAAAACCTGCCTGCATCAGGGCGCATACGCCGCCGCAAAGAACAGCCTGTTCCCCAAAGAGGTCTGTTTCCGTTTCCGTACGGAAGTTAGTTTCAAGCACGCCTGCTCTCGCACCGCCGATACCAGCCGCATACGCAAGCCCGATTTCCCAAGCATCGCCCGTTGCGTCCTGTTCCACAGCAATAAGGCAAGGTACCCCTTTGCCTGCCTGATATTCACTTCTCACCGTATGACCGGGGCCCTTAGGTGCAATCATGATAACGTTTACGTTCTTAGGAGGTTTGATACAACCGAAGTGGATATTAAATCCGTGCGCAAACGCAAGCGTTTTACCTTCCGTGAGGTTGGGTTCGATGCTTTCTTTATAAAGTTTCGCTTGCTTTTCATCGTTGATCAAAATCATGATAATGTCCGCTTTCGCAGCCGCTTCTGCTGCCGTCATAACGGTGACACCTTGTGCTTCCGCTTTCGCCCAGCTCTTGCTGCCTTTATACAACCCGACGATAACATCCACGCCCGAATCTTTGAGGTTGAGCGCATGTGCATGCCCCTGCGAGCCATACCCGATGATTGCCACGGTTTTCCCGTTGAGTTTGTTCAAATCACAATCCTGTTGATAAAAAATTCTATTTGCCATGATATTTTCTCCTTTCTATCATTCATTTTTTTTAATATTGTTCGGTGAATAACGTTTTGCTCCCTCGATCGAGCGCCACGATCCCCGTACGACACATTTCCAAAATCCCGAAGGGTTCCATAATTTTCACAAAGGCGTCGATTTTTGACGGGCTTCCCGTCACTTCGATACACATTCCCTCGGCGGTGTAGTCGATGACACTCGCACGGAACACATCTACTGCCGTCATAATATCGTTTCGATTGTTAGAATCATTTGTCACCCTGAGCAGCATGAGTTCACGTTTCATTGCTTCCTCATCCAACACTTCCACTCTCTTTACCACCAACAGCTTTTTTAATTGATTGATAAGCTGCGCCTTTACATACTCGTCTCCGCTCATGGAAATGGTGATTCGAGAGTATTCCGAGCGCTCCGTGTTGCTCACCGTCAACGAGTCAATGTTAAATCCTCTTCTCGTGAACATGGCGGTAACTCTCGTCAAAACGCCCGATTTGTTTTCTACGTACACTGCGATTACGAAATTTTTATTTTCCATTCTTTCACTCCTCTATTACACTTTGGTAATAATATCGCTGATTGCGCCGCCGGGAGGAAGCATCGGCAATACCAGTTCGTCTTTATCAATCCGAACGTCGATGACGGTGGGTTTTCCTGCCTTAATCGCCTCTTCAAACGCCTTCTTGAACTCCACCTGCGTTTCCACAAGTACCCCTTCCGCTCCAAACGCTTTTGCAAGCGCCACATAGTCTGTCTTTCTGCCAAGCACCGTCTCCGAATATCGTTTTCCAAAGAACAGCGTTTGCCATTGCCGCACCATGCCGAGCACGCCGTTGTTCATCAATACGATGACGACGGGGATTTTGTAGCTGACCGCCGTTGCAAGCTCGTTGAGGTTCATACCAAAGCTTCCGTCCCCCGTGATCAGCACGACGGGATCTTTGGTCGCCACGTACGAGCCGATTGCCGCACCCAAACCGAAACCCATCGTTCCCAAACCGCCGCTGGATACAAATCTTCTCGGTCCGTCGAATATAGCGTATTGTGCCGCCCACATTTGATGCTGACCTACGTCCGTCACGATAATCGTATTAGGAAGCTTAGCTTTATTAATCTCGTCAAATACCTGCCTGGGGGTAAGAGGTGCTTTTGCTGCCGCAGCGATCTCGTCTTCAAAGTTCTCCTCTTCCTTTTTCAGTTCGTTCACTCTCAAAAACCAGTCGATATTTTCCTTCTCATCGCACTTTTCCGCAATGCGTTTGAATGCGTCTTCCATATCCCCCACGATTCCCAAATCCACGTGAACATTCTTATTGATTTCCGCAGAATCGGGGTCAATCTGAATAATCTTGCTCTGTTTTGCAAATTTAGCGACGTTCCCCGTAGCTCTGTCCGAAAAACGCACGCCAAGCCCGATGATGAGGTCGCTTTCGTTCTGCGCCATGGAGGAAGCGTAATGCCCGTGCATCCCCTGCATTCCGAGGAAGCGTTCACATTCCTGCGGCACTGCCGAAAGTCCCATAAACGAACACCCGATCACGGCGCCTATTTTATCCGCAAACGCCTCGATCTCCTTGCCAAGTCCAAGCCCTGCTGCGCCGCCGCCGACGTAAATATACGGTTTCTTTGCCGCCGCAATCATCGCCACAGCCTCGTCAATCTCGCTCTCCTTCACCTTTTTCAAAGGGATCTTCTCTACGGCAGGTTGAGGTTGGTATTCACAAAGTGCCTGTTGCACGTCTTTTGGAATATCAATCAAGACGGGGCCAGGTCTTCCGGATTTCGCAATCGCAAACGCTTCTCGAATGGTATCCGCTAAATCGGCAACGTTGCTTACAAAATAATTATGCTTGGTGATAGGCAGCGTCACACCCGTGATATACACTTCCTGAAAGCTGTCCTTCCCGATAAGCGAACAGGGCACGTTACCCGTGATCGCAACCATGGGTATGCTGTCGAGCATTGCCGTGGCGATCCCCGTGACGAGGTTGGTCGCACCGGGACCGCTCGTAGCCAAACACACGCCCACTTTACCGGTCGCACGGGAATAGCCGTCCGCAGCGTGCGAAGCGCCTTGTTCATGTGCCGTCAACACGTGCTTAATTTTATCTCTATATTCATACAAAGCGTCGTAAATGTCGATGACCTGTCCCCCGGGATAACCGAAAATATCGGTTACACCCTGCTCGATCAACGTTTCTATCAAAATTTGCGCTCCTCTTAACTTCATATCCGATTACTCCTTTTCCAACATTTTATTTACCGCCGAGACAAGCGCCCGAATGGACGACGTCATAATATCGCTGTGGATTCCAACGCCCCAATACGTCTCCCCTTCTGCCGAAATGCTGACGTAGGACGCCGCTTTTGACGTGGATTTTTCTTCCAACGCATGTTCGACGTAGCTTTCAAACACGTATTCCTTTTCCGTAATTTGTTTGATCGCCGTAGACACGCAATCCAATCGTCCGTTCCCTTCTACCAAAACGGTATGCATCTTCCCAAGATATTCCATGTCCACCTTTGCCGATACCAGGTATGTGTCCACGTCTTCATAGACCGCATTGACGAATTTGAGCGTATCGTGCAAATTGACGAAATCCCGTAAGAATACGTCGTGCACTTCCGCAGGGGAAAGCTCCTTGTGCGCATGGTCGGAAATACTCTTGATATGATACCCGAATACCTCACGCATCTTAGGAGGCAAAACGAGCTTGAACTGCGTTTCGAGAATATATCCAATTCCACCCTTGCCCGACTGGGAATTGATACGAATAACGTCCGCCTCGTACGCTCTACCGACGTCGCTGGGATCAATGGGCAAATAGGGCACCGTCCAAGTGTCACCTCCCCTCTCCGCGCGATATTTCATGCCCTTCGCAATCGCATCCTGATGGGAGCCGGAGAATGCCGCAAAGACAAGCTCACCGCTGTACGGCTGACGCTCGTTCACCTTCATTCGTGTAACACGCTCATACACCTCGGTGATGGCAGGCAAATCGGAAAAATCGAGTTCGGGATCAATTCCTTGCGAATACATATTCAGGGCAAGTGTCACAATGTCCACGTTCCCCGTGCGTTCCCCGTTCCCAAACAGAGTGCCTTCCACACGTTCACCGCCGGCAAGCAATCCCATCTCGCTATCCGCAACCGCACACCCTCGATCGTTATGCGGATGCAGAGAAAGCACGACGTTCTCTCTGTACTTCAAATGCTTGCTCATATACTCCACTTGGTTGGCGTACACGTGCGGCATCGAATGAGAAACGGTGACAGGCAAATTGATAATCACTTTATCTTCCGTCGTCGGCTGCCAAACGTCAAGCACGGCGTTGCAAATTTCTGCTGCGAACTCAGGTTCGGTGCCCGTAAAGCTTTCGGGCGAATACTCAAACGTAATCTTGCCTTTGGCTTTTTGCTTATATTCTTGACAGAGCTTCGCACCCGTAACGGCAATCTCTACAATTTCCTGTTTGGAGCGGCGGAACACCTGCTCACGCTGCGCAACGGAAGTAGAATTATACAAGTGCACAACGGCGTGTTTTGCCCCGTCTATCGCCTCAAACGTCTTGGCGATGATATGCTCACGTGCCTGGGTGAGTACCTGAATGGTGACGTCGTCGGGAATGAGCTTTTGTTCGATCAAGGTTCGACAAAATTCGTATTCCGTCTCGCTTGCCGCAGGGAAACCGATTTCAATTTCCTTGAATCCCACTTTGCACAAGAGTTTGAAAAACTCGAGTTTTTCTTCCAAACTCATCGGAATAACAAGCGCCTGATTGCCATCTCGAAGATCTACGCTGCACCAAACGGGCGGTTTTTCAACGAACGTTTTTTTCATCCACTCCATCTCCGCATTGGGCGGATTAAAGTATTGTTTTTTGTATTTTTGACTGTTTTTCATATTCTCTCCTATTGCTATCCCCTCATCGGGAAAACCTGTCAAGGGTAAGGAAATGATTCCCTTGCAGAATGTCGAGCTTTTACGTGTTCTTACCGAGAGAATGTTTTTCCACGACAACCCTTGTCTCTCCTCAACGGTTTTTATGCGCCCCATAGAGCAATC
>CAZBQP010000092.1:0-5670 GCA_964494075.1 uncultured Clostridia bacterium | reverse complement strand
TTGCGGAAGTAATCGACGGTACGATTGCCATGATCGACAACCCCGACATTACGGTGGACGAGCTTATGGAATACATTCCTGCGCCCGATTTCCCGACAGGCGGCGTGATTATGGGCAGAAGCGGTATCAAACGTGCATATCGTACGGGACAGGGCAACCTTGTCATTCGTTCCAAGTGTGAAATTGAAGAATACGGCACGGGTGCAAACACTCGTTCTCGTATCATCGTTACGGAAATTCCCTATCAGGTTAATAAAGCGCAACTCATCAAGACGATTGCGGACATGGTCAACGATAAACGTATCGAAGGTATTTCCGATATTCGAGACGAATCGGGTAGAGACGGTATGCGTATCGTCATTGACTGTAAGAAGGATGCCAACGCACAAGTCGTGCTCAACACCCTCTATAAAAAGACGAAATTGCAAATTTCCGACGGTATCATTTTGCTTGCACTCGTGGAAAACGGGACGGAGCCTAAGACGTTGAACCTTCGTGAAATTTTGTATCATTATTTGAATCATCAAAAGGAAGTCATTGTCAGACGTACGAGATACGATTTGAACAAGACGGAAGAAAAGGCGCATATCATTGCAGGGTTGGTGCTTGCGCTTGCCAACGTGGACGAAGTCATTCGTATCATCAAGGCATCCGCAGATAGAAATGCGGCTGTGGTGGGCTTGACTTCCGCCTTTGAACTCGACGAGAAACAGGCGATTGCCATTCTTGAAATGAGATTGCAAAGGCTTACCTCTCTCGAAGTGGAAAAACTCAAAGCCGAACTCGAACAGCTTCGTGAAACGATTGCCGATTTGAAGGATATTCTCGCCAACGAATATCGTGTAATGGATATTATTCGTGAAGATCTCGTTACGATTAAGGAAAAATATCCTTCCCCGAGAAGAACGGAAATTTCCGTTGACTACGGCAGTATTGACGACGAAGACCTCATTGACAGAGAGGACGTTGTTATCACCATTACGCACGGCGGTTATATCAAGCGTTTGCCCGTGGATGAATACAAGGCCCAGGGAAGAGGGGGCAGAGGTATCACGGGACATAGACCTAAAGACGAAGACTTCGTGGATAAGATGTTCGTTTGCTGCACGCATGATCCCATCTTGCTCTTCTCCTCGAAGGGAAAAGTGTACTCCATCAAAGGGTATGAAATTCCCGAAGCCAACCGTACGGCACGAGGCAGAGCGGTTGTCAATATCGTACAGCTTGAACAGGGTGAAAAGATCGAAGCGGTGCTTCCCGTTCTTGAGAACGGCACGGGCTACCTTGTCATGGCAACTGAAAAGGGCTTGATTAAGAAGACACACACCGAAGAATTTAAGCGTATTGCAAGAAACGGCAAGATTGCGATTAAATTGCAAGAAGACGACCGTTTGATCGGCGTACAATTTACGACGGGCGATCAAGAAATCCTCATTGCATCTCGTGGCGGTAAGTGTATTCGCTTCGCCGAAGAGGACGTACGTCCTACCGGCAGAGGCTCGCAAGGGGTGAAGGCGATCAGTCTTTCCAAGGACGATATCGTGGTGGATATGCTCGTTATTGATCCTGCCAAGGATTTGTTCACGTTGACCTCTCTCGGTTACGGCAAGCGTTCCAAAGTGGACGAGTATCGTTTGCAGAGCCGTGGCGGCAAGGGTATCAAGGCAGGTACGTTCAACGAAAAGACGGGCTACCTTGTCAACATGAAGGAAGTGACGGACGAAGACGATATTATGATCATCACGACGGGTGGCACTATTATCCGTATGCACGCCGATTCGATTAGCTGTATCGGCAGAAGTACGCGCGGCGTCCGTGTCATGAACGTGAAGGACAGCGAAGTGGCGACGGTAGACGTCACCGAACGTGACGACGAAGTGGAAGTGGAATTGCCTGAGGAAACGGCGGCAGACCTTAGCCCGGAAGAGTTGGCAGGGGATAACGACGTGGAAGAAATGGACGATACGGTTGTTTTAGACGACGAAATCGTAGAGGAAGAAATGACAGAGGAAACGTCGGAAGAAGAATAAACGACGTACCCATGTACGTAACGAATGAAAAAGCCGCCCCGTTTGCGCAAGCAAACGGGGCGGTTCGCATTATTCATATCATCATCTCTTTGCCTATTGCAGATGATACAAAAAAACGAGTGTTCCTCCGAAGAGGGGAGCACTCGTTTGTGTAATAAAAGTTCGATTATTCGTCTGCCGGATTGATCAAGTCAAACGCCTTTATAAGGAAGGAAGACACGGGGAATGCGGCTTGTAGGATAATGATAAGCAGCAAAATCTGCGGGAAGGTAAATTGCACGGCAGTCCAGTCGTCGAATACGATATTGCCAAGCAGAGGAATGCACAACACGAAGATACACATCGCCGTCGTTAAGGCGACCAAAGAAAAACGTAGGATGTTGAGCGGCTGACAAATTCGATACAGCATGATAATGCCTGCGAAGGTGAGCACGATCATCATGAGCGCTTGATATTCCAACGTGACGGCGCCGTTTGCCACCAGGCCGAAGGGTTCGGCAAGATCGGTATAACGCAGAGTGTGCAAGGTTAGGATTCCCAGGGCAATCGTAATCGCACCGGGCAACGCACGACTCAATACGTAGGGAATAAACTTGCCTTTGACACGGTTGGTGTTGGGCTGCAAGGAGAGCACGAAGGAGGGGATTGCGCTGATCAGGAATTCATACATCAACATATTGTTCGTCGTGAAGAAGTATTGATTTTTGAGGAAAATACAAACCACGGCGAGAATGAGAATGAGCATGGTCTTCATGATATAGAGGGAGGCGGAGTTTTTCACGTTGTTAATGACTCGTCGTCCCTCGTTTACCACGTGCGGCATAGAGCCGAAATTGTTGTCCTGCAACACGAGGTTTGCGATATTGCGAGCCGCCTCGCTTCCCGAAGCCACGGATACGGCGCAGTCTGCCTCTTTCATTGCGAGAATATCGTTGACGCCGTCCCCCGTCATGGCGACGGTGTTTCCCGCTTTTTTGATGGCACGAATGAGAATTGCCTTCTGTTCGGGTGTTACACGTCCGAACACGGTGTATTCGTTGGCGGCATTTTCCACTTCGATATCGGAAAGCCCTTCCAAGGAAAGGTATCTTGCCGCATTTTTAATGCCGGCACGGCGTGCCACTTCGGATACGGTCAAGGGGTTGTCCCCGGAAATCACTTTCACGGCGACGTCGTTTTCCTTAAACCATTTAATGGTTTCGATTGCGTCGGGACGAATATTGTCGGAAAGAGTGATAAGTGCGATGGGACGAAGTGTTGAGGGGACTTTATCCGCCTGAATTTGTGCGGAGCTGTGCGCCACAATCAATACACGAAGCCCCATTTGTGCGTATTGTTTGATGATTTTATCAATACGGCTCGGAACTGGGTGCAATACGAATTCAGGTGCACCCATGACGTAAGTGCCTGCCTCTTCAAAGGTGACGGCGGAGAGTTTTCTTGCCGAGGAGAAGGGGAGGGTTGTGATGGGTTGCAACGCTGTGGAATGTCCGAATCTTTCGTAGAGTGCGATGGACGTCTGGTTGTTATCGTTGAGCGAGGCAAGCATAGATCCAAGAATATCGTCGATGGTATATTCGCCGGAGGCGTTGAGCAAGATGCAGTCGCTCACTTTCATTCTGCCGTCGGTGATAGTACCCGTCTTATCCAGGCAGAGTACGTTGACACGTGCGAGCATTTCCAACGAGTAGATGTCCTGTACGAGGGTGTTGTATTTGGAGAGCTTGATGATTCCCGTTGACAACGCTACGGTGGTGAGCAAAAGAAGCCCGGAAGGAATCATGCCGATGACGACGGACGCCGTTTTTTGAATGGTGTTGCTCAAATCGGGATCGCCGTTGAAAAGGTGTACGAAAAATCCGCCCGTATTTTCAAGATTTTCCCAAGAACCGATGTCACGGTAGTTGGTGAAAAACATCAAGATTGCGATAGGGATAATCAAAATGGCGATGACGTGAATGAACGCACTGATGGAATTCATGATTTCCGAATTCGGGCGTTTGTACGTCTTCGCTTTGGAAGTCAAGTGACTGACGTAAGTATCTTCCCCGATTTTATCCACACGGGCGGCAATGCGTCCGCTGGAAATGAAAGAACCTGCGTAGAGCTGCTCCCCGACCTCTTTTTTAATGGGAACAGATTCCCCCGTCAAAAGAGATTCGTTCAGCTCCACCATGCCGTCTACGGCGATACAGTCGGCAGGGACTTGTTGTCCTGCGGAAAGAATGACGATATCGTCCACGACGATTTGGTTGGTGGCGATTTCCTTTTTGATGCCGTCTCGCACGACCTGCGTTACGGGAGAGGAAAGAATGGCAAGTTTATCCAGCTTTCGTTTTGCGCGGATTTCCAACACGATGCCTACGATGACGTTGAGGGCAAAGATGGCTACGAAAATATATTGCGACAGGGGGGCACGCGCAAACAACAGCGCAACGGCTGCCAAGGCGCAGATGAGGTTGAACCCCGTGCAGATATTGTCTAAAAATATCCTCGTGTACGATTTGGAGTATTTTTTACTTGATTTATTGACGAGCCCTTGTTGGATTCGTTCTTCAACCTGTTTACTCGTCAGCCCTTCTTCCGACGACGGTGCGTAACGTTGCACGTTTTCGGCGAGCTGAGTTGCTTTTTTCTTCCGCTCTTTCAGTTTGGAAAGAATAGGAATCTTTTTGTCTTTTTTTTGTTCGGAAGCTTGTTCCGACGTGGTGTCTTTTTTATCCATAAAAACTCCTTGGTAAGGATGTAGTGCCTCTATTATAACACAGAGCAGGGAAAAATACAAGTTTTTTATGGAATTTTTCAGGAAAATCACATTACTCGTTTTGATTTAATTGCTTTTCGGGCGGAAAAGTTGTATAATGGAAAATAGTAAAGTTTTCTTTACGCATTTTTGAAAAAACGCAAGTGAAATATAGAGGTAAACCCATGATCGATATCAATCTTATTCGTACCAATCCCGAGCTCGTCAAAGAGAATATTCGCAAAAAATTCCAAGATCACAAGCTTCCCCTTGTGGATAAAGCTTTGGAGTTGGACGCAAAACGTCGCGCGCTCATTGCTGAGGGCGACGGACTTCGTTCTGCAAGAAACACCCTCTCCAAACAGGTGGGGATGTTGATGAAGGCAGGGAATAAAGAGGAAGCGGAAAAGGTCAAGGCGCAGGTAAAAGCCGACGCAGACAGATTGCTCGCCATCGAAGCGGAAAGCGCAGAAGTAGAAGCGGAACTCAAAAAGACGATGATGACCATTCCCAACATCATTGCAGATGACGTGCCCATCGGAAAGGACGACAGCGAAAACGTGGAATTGCAGCGTTTCGGCGAACCCGTCGTTCCTGATTTTGAAGTGCCTTATCACCTCGATATTTTGGAAAATCTTGACGGGATCGACGTCGATTCCGCTCGTCGTACTTCCGGACAAGGGTTCTACTACCTCACGGGCGACATCGCACGTCTTCATTCCGCCGTGCTCACCTATGCACGTGATTTCATGATCGACAAGGGATTTACCTACGTCATTCCCCCTTACATGATTCACGGCGACGTCGTTTCGGGCGTAATGAGCTTTGACGAAATGGAAAACATGATGTACAAGATCGAGGGCGAAGATTTGTATTTGATCGGTACGAGCGAACATT
>CAZBQP010000091.1:0-5673 GCA_964494075.1 uncultured Clostridia bacterium | reverse complement strand
GGCTATGGCATGGATCAATATGCAGGTCAGTATCAGACGGATAAGATCGAATGTCAGTATATCAACGAATGGACTACTGCATGGCAGCTCTTCCAGAAGGGTGAAATAAATGCTATCGGTATGGATGCATCTATCGCAGGCGAATACAGATCTTCCAGCCGTGCATACTTCACGCCCGATACGTACACGTTTGACCTTAACATTCAGTCGAAGGCAAATGCTCGTACGAAAGAAAGAAACAACCTCATGTTGAACTATACGGAATTCCGTCAGGCAATGTCCTTGGCATTCGACCGTGATAACTACTGTGCAGTGAACTCTCCTGCTTCGCAGGGTGCGCTTGGTCTTTTGAACAGCATGTACTACTACGATGTTGCAAACCAGGGCGTATATCGTGAAACCGAACAGGCTAAGACGGCAATTTTGGAAGCATATGGCGCAACCAAGACGGACGACGGCAAATGGAAGATCGGCGATACGATCTTTAGCGATATCGACGACGCTGTTGACGCAATGACCGGTTATGACGTGGCACTTGCAAGACAGAAGATGACCGAAGCCTACAACAAGGCAAAGGCAGACGGTAATTATAGCGACGGCGAACAGATTGTCCTCACCTATGGTATTGAATCGGAAAATGCAAACACCGAACGTGTAAAGAACTGGTTCCAGAGCGCATTGGATAATGCAACGGTAGGCACTCCTTTGGAAGGCAAGATCACGATTGCATACTTCACCTTCTCGTCCGCTACTTGGTCTGAGCAGTTTGCAGATGGCGAATATGACCTTTGCTTCGGTGCATGGGGCTCCGCAGCGTTCAACCCGTTCTATTTGTTGGGTGAAACGCAAATCTCCGAAAATAACCGTTATGCATTGGGTTGGGATCCCGACACCGTATCTTTGACGATCACCTTGAGCGACGGCGAAGAACATACGTACAACCTCAATCAGTGGAACAGCAATATGCAGGGTAAATCCGATGCATTGTTGAACCTTACGGTTGGTGACTGGACGATTGAAGATCGTTTGACCGTTCTCGGTAAAGTGGAAGCAGCTGTATTGCAGGCTTACTATTCGATTCCCGTTTATGCAAGAACGTCTGCAGCGTTGATGAGCTATAAGACGGACTACGTTTCCTATGAATACAACACCTTCATGGGTTACGGCGGACTTCGTTACATGACGTATAACTATGACGACGCTGAATGGACTGCATTCGTTGCGGAACAGGGTGGCATGCTTGATTATAAGTCTGCTCAGTAAGACTGAAAACTAAAAATTCGGCAGCGGAGATGCAGCAGTTACATCTCCGCTGTTTGGGTTGTATAATGGAGAACTACACACATGTATATGTTTAAGTATGTAATGAAACGTATCGGTTTGATGTTGATGACATTCCTCATCATCATGACGATGTGTTTCGTTTTGATTAAATTATTACCGATCCCTACTCCTCCCAACTTTTCGGATAGGGATTTGATTGAAGCTTGGCAGCGTGCCAACGGATATTTCGATCCGATCTTGGTGCAGCTTTGGAATTACGTGAAGAAAATCGTGTTATACGGAGACTTCGGCACGGCGTTGAAGGGGCAGTACGTCAACCGTCAGGTTTGGGACGTATTCGTGCAAAAACTTCCTCCCACAGTGCTTATCAACGTTTATTCCACGTTGATCGGCGTGCCCATCGGTTTGGGCTTGGGGATTATTGCGGCTTTGAAAAAGAACAAGTGGCAAGATCAGGTTATTTCTACGGGCGTCATCATCATGATCGCATTGCCCGGCATTATCTATGCCTTCTTGATTCAATATATTTTCTGTTTCCAGTTGGGTTGGTTCCCTATCGTTATGGATAAGGGTACGGATTATTTCTCGTGGCATATGTTTTACAGCATGTTGCCTGCAGTGCTTTCCCTTTGTTTGGGTTCGATTGCAGGGTATGCACGTTATACCCGTGCAGAATTGACGGAAGTGTTGACGGGCGAATATATGTTGCTTGCACGGACGAAAGGCTTGACAAAAGGACAGGCTACCCTCCGTCACGCATTGCGCAACGCCATGGTGCCCATCGTGCCTATGATTTTGAGTGAATTCGTATCGGTGCTTTCCGGCTCGTTGATTATAGAACAGATGTTCTCGATTCCCGGCGTTGGCAACTTGTATTTGGCGTCCATTAAGGAGCTTGAATACAGCTTCTTCATGTTGCTTTCCGGGTTCTACACGCTCATCGGCTTGGCGGCAGGTATTATTGTCGATATCAGCTACGGCTTTATCGATCCGAGAATTAGAATGGGGGCGAAATAATTATGGAAATGAAAAATTACGTAGATATTCCCAAGGAAAAATTCAGATTCGCTTCGTCTGCCGATTTGTCGCACGATAAAAAACTGGTGACGAAACCGCGTACGTATATGCAAGACGCATTGTCCCGTTTCTGTAAAAACAAAGGGGCAATTTTCGGCGCAGTCGTCATCGTTGCATTGTTGCTGTTCGTATTTGTAGGGGCAATCTTTACGCCCTATACCGTGGCGTATAAAGACGATTATTTCAAAAAGACGTTGCCTAAGTGCGAATTGTTTGAAAATACGTCTTTCTGGGATGGTTGCAGCGAAAAAACGTTAAACCGTGACACCTTTGAAATGTATTATTACGCAGGTGAAGAAACGGGACATTACGCTATCAAAAATCAGTCCTATACACAGGAGGGAACTTTGTACAGCGTTCGTTTGGATTCCTATCAGCAACACGGTTGTAAGTATATCAAGATTTTCTTAGATGAATATGAATTGTTGCAGCAGTATCAAGACGAAACGAATATTCAAGTTTTGTATCCTGTTGTTGCGAAACGTAATCGTCCACAAGCAGCTGCGTATGCCGACGATTTAGGGCAATATTATTACAAGACGACAACGGTTGCCGGGCGTTTGCAAATTGAAAAAGATTCGAACGGAAATATTATTCCCGTGTATAAGAGTCATGCGGTTGGTGAGGAATCGAACGATTTGTATCATTCCATTCGTATTGCAGGAGACGGGGAAAACGGTGTAGAATATGAATATTCCATTCCTCAGGTTACCGCAGTTGAAGGCGGCGAGAGACTCTATGAAGTTCGTGTAAACTATTACGAATATTTCATCTTCAAGCACAACTATTTGGAAAATGACGGCATTAAGACGCCCGTATTCCTGTTCGGTACGACGACGGAAGGTCAGGACGTATTCACCTGCCTTTGCTTCGGTGCTATGTTCTCGTATGCATTTGCAATCTTGGTGTCCGTGGCAAACTTGTTCGTCGGCGCAATTTACGGCGCAATCGAAGGATATTACGGCGGCAAGCTGGATATGGTTATGGAACGTTTCTCGGACGTTTTGTCCGCCGTGCCTACCATGATCGTCATCACCTTGTTGCGTGAGTTCTTGAGAACGAGCGTAAGCGGTACGGTATTGAACATTTTGGTATTGTTTATTGCCTACTTTGCAACGGGCTGGATCGGCATGGCATCGAGAACTCGTATGCAGTTCTATCGTTTCAAGAATCAAGAATACGTCTTGGCGGCAAGAACGCTCGGTGCGACGAACAAACGTATTATGTTCAAGCACATCTTCCCCAACGCACTCGGTACGTTGATCACCGGCTGCGCATTGATTATCCCTTCGATGATCTATTCGGAAATCAACTTGAGCTATTTGGGCATTATCAGCTTGTCGAGCGGTAACTTGACGAGTGTCGGCACCATTCTTGCAGACGGTCAAACGGCGTTGAAGGCAGGTTTCCCTCATATTGCTATGTTCCCTGCCGTTTATTTGGCATTCCTGTTGTTGGCATTCAACTTGTTCGGCAACGGACTTCGCGATGCGTTCAACCCTTCGTTGCGTGGCGCGGATGAGTAATGCGGAGGATTGATATGGAAAAGAAATTAGAAGTTAAAGATTTGGTTATCTCTTTCCGCACGCAAGCAGGAAAGGTGCAAGCCGTTCGGGATATTTCCTTCGATTTATACAAGGGTGAAACTTTGGCGATCGTAGGCGAGTCCGGCTCGGGGAAATCGGTCACGAATAAAGCGATTATCGGTATTTCTGCGGCAAATGCAATCGTGGAAAAGGGCGAAATTTTGTACGACGGACAGGACTTGTTGCGTATTCCCGAAGAGGAAATGCACAAGCTCCGTGGCGACAAGATCGCCATGGTCTTCCAGGATCCGCTCTCTGCGCTCGATCCCATTATGAGAACGGGTAATCAGATCACGGAAGCCATGCTTTTGAAGAACAAGACGAACCGTAAAGAGGGACGTAAGGCGTTCAACGGCATGCTCGCAAATTTGTCCGAAAAGATGAAAGAGGCTGCCGCAAACAAGGGCGAACTCAACGAAGAATACGAACAGAAAATTCAGTCGAAAATCAAGACGTTCGATGCCTTCAACATCAAGGCGATCACCCTTGAAAACGACTACAATACGGCAAAAAATACGGCTGAAGAATTGATCGCCATTGTGGACGATTTCCTCTTCTTGGTTGAAAAGAATCAGAAAGTCGATTTGACGGCAACGTTGAATACCATCGAACACAAGCTGAAGAGCTTGGATAACGAATATTTCGTGTCGCAGTACAAGAACAAATTGAACGATTGTATTGCTCGTGTGGATACGGTGCTCCGTGTCGAGAGAGAAAAGGTTTCCGTGCAGGATTGGGTGAAGAAACTCTTCGGCAAGGGAAAGGAAACGAAGGTCGTGGACAAGAGCGTTGTTGCTGTTTGTCAAACGGTGAAAACGACGTTGGAAAGCATGCTTGCGCAGACACCGTACAATTTCTTCAGAATCGGCTACTACATGTACAAGAACCCCGAGGCGAATTTCAGCTCTATGCCTGCGGAAGAGGCAAACAAGAAAGCGTACGCATTCTTGCAGGAAGATTTCATGGCCGAATTCTTGAGTATGGAAAAGGCGGCAGTGGAATATTCCTTCGCACAAACCTTGGAACACAAGCGTGTGGCGCTCGCTGCGTTGGAAGAGACGAAGACATTCTTCTTGAAGGGCGGTTTCGAGGAAAAAGCAGCGCATGAGGCTTGCAAAGCGGTGAATAAGGCGGTGCGTGCTGCGATCAATCCTTTGGATGTGATCAAAGACAACATCGCATACACCTTCGGTGGTGCGTTGGAACGTGAAGTGGAAAAATACTTCTTCTATTTGAAGAATAATCCAAAGGAAGAAGCTCGTTTTGCAAAACAGACGGCAAAGCGTGACGCTTTGATCGCTAAGGGTAAGACGGTGGATTGGAAGGTTGTTCCCAAATTTATCGTGGAACCTGAAAAACAAATTCAAACGATCGTGTCCGTTATCGACCGTGTAATTCATAAGTTTACCACAGACGTGGAAAATGCAAGCACTGTGGATTTGGATAAAGCGTGTGTGACGCTCGTCGACTACTTGAAGGAAAAGGCTTCGCAGGTTGTGTATAAACTCACCCCTCGTATCGCAAAAGAAAAGGCGATTAAGTTGATGGAAGAAGTGGGTATTCCCGAACCGAGAATTCGTTATAAGCAGTATCCTTTCGAATTTTCCGGCGGTATGCGTCAGCGTATCGTTATCGCAATTGCCTTGTCGGCAAACCCCGACATTCTCATTTGCGACGAACCTACGACGGCTTTGGACGTAACAATTCAGGCTCAAATTCTCGAACT
>CAZBQP010000090.1:0-5695 GCA_964494075.1 uncultured Clostridia bacterium | reverse complement strand
TATTTGTCTTGCGACGAACGAGCGAAGGCGCGAAAGCTTTCTGCGGTGCGCGCCCTTTTCAGATATTTCTTTAACAAAGGCTTGTTGGATAAGGACGACTCGGCAAAAGTCCCCACGCCAAAGTTGCACGATAAAGAAATTATCCGACTGGACGCCGAGGAGGTTTCCAACCTAATCAACGTGGCGGAATCGGGCGACGGACTCACCCACCATGCAGCCGGGTATCATAGCAAAACAAAGATCCGTGACACGGCGATTTTAACCCTCTTTCTCGGCACAGGGATTCGTATCAGCGAATTAATTGGCTTAGATAACGATAGCTTCGATTTCAAAGAAAATTCCTTTATCGTAACTCGAAAAGGCGGCAATCGAGCCATTTTATACTTCTCAGACGAAGTTAAGTACGCCTTGCAAGAATATATTGCGGAAAAGTCCAACGATCCCAGGATTCCTAAAGAAGAAAAGGCGTTTTTTCTATCTATGCAATACAAACGCATCAACGTACGCACGGTGGAAATTCTCGTAAAAAAATACAGCAAACTCGTCTCTCCTCTGAAAAAGATCACTCCGCACAAGCTGCGAAGTACTTACGGCACGAGGCTGTATAACGAAACGGGCGATATTTATATCGTTGCAGACGTGCTTGGACATCGAGACGTGAACACCACGAAAAAACATTATGCCGCCATCACGGACGACAATCGCCGTAAAGTGGCAGATGCCGTAAAGCTGCGCAACGATGAGGACTCAAAAAAATAAAATATGTACGAAAATATTGACGAAACATTAGAAAAAATTTATATATTGCAGCCCATCACTCGTGAAAATAGCGGAAAATATAAGGTTTTGCAACAAGAGGCAGTTTCTTTGATTGAAAGCGCCGGAGCCTTGTATGCAGGGACGATCTATCAAAACGTTCGGGAAATCAACGCTGCAACGTTCGTGGGGTTCGGCAAACTCGCCGAGCTTCGGGAACGATTAAACGGGTTGGAGGAAATCACCGTTCTTTTCAACGGAGAACTCTCCCCTTCGCAAACGTTGAATATTTCCGCAGCGCTTGACAATCGCAAAGTCATCGACAGAACGACGCTTATCCTCGATATTTTTGCCAAAAATGCTCGTTCAGGTGAAGGGAAATTACAAGTTGAGCTGGCGCAGCTCAAATATATTTATCCCAGGCTTAAAGGCAAAGGCGACGCCCTTTCCAGACTTGGAGGAGGCATTGGCACGAGAGGCCCAGGTGAAACCAAATTGGAAACCGATCGACGCTATATTCGCGGACGACTTAAATATCTCGAAAACAAATTGCGGGAAACGGAAAAGCGGAGAAGTTTGCAAACGATACGTCGAAAGAAGGACTCCGTCAAAACGATTGCCCTCGTTGGATATACAAATACGGGAAAATCCACCCTTATGAATTTATTGACTGGCGCAAACGTATACGTGCAAAACGAACTGTTTGCAACCCTTGATCCAACGGCAAGAAAATTTGAAATAGAAGGCGTAGAGTTTTTGTTGGTCGATACAGTCGGATTTTTGCAAGATCTCCCACACAACCTTATCGAAGCCTTCAAATCCACTTTGGAAAGTGCTTTAAACTGCGATTTGGCGCTCATTGTTTGCGACGCAAGCGGAGAATATGATATGCAAATGCAAACGACCTTGCAAACTTTGGAGGAAATGAACTTCTCATCCCCCTATTTGCTCGTCATGAATAAGAGTGAAAAACTCTCCGATCTTTCCGTATTGCCCTATGGCAGCATTGCCATTTCCGCCAAAGAAAACGTCGGAATCTCCGCCTTAAAACAAGCGATTTTAGAAAAATGCAGCGAGGATCTTCTCTTTGCAAAGCTATTCATTCCGTATACGAAGCTCAACGAATACAATGCGAAAAAATCCCTTCTCAAAGAGCGTAACGTACAATTTTCGGACGACGGACAATTCGTGGACGCCATTCTTCCTTTACGATATACAGATCAATTTTCAGACTATATAACACAGTAAGCGGTACTATTTCGTACCGCTTACTTTTATAATTCCGATATTCAAATTTTTTGTGCGTGTTTGCTTGGTAACATCCTCTTACTGTTCGTGATATTCGTCGGGATTCGTATAGATCTTATCAATCTTAATGGACGCCACGTCGTCAAATTCAATACATTTGCCGCAGTTATCGCAAACCTTATTTGGATCGAGATCGCAAGTCTCACATTCCAAGCATCCCGTACACTCACGATCGTATAATACGCATTCCTGTCCAAGTTTTTTCTCCATAAAACGCCTCCAAAATACTTATCTATCTATATTATAGCAAAATTTTAAAAAAAATCAAGCATTTTATTAGAACATTTGTTTGCTTTTTGTAAAAAAATGTGTTACAATAGAGATGCAATACAAGAATGCTGCAAATGGAGACGAATTTTGTCATATAAACCTGTTGCAGTATTTGTATACCAAATCAAAACAGAGGAGATTTCCCCCCTATGGTAAGCGAAGATAAATTGATTAAAGTGATGGATTATATACGAAAATTTTCGGAGGAAAACGGATACACCCCTTCCGTTCGTGAAATCGGTCAGGAATGCCAGATTAAGTCTACCGCCACGGTATACAGCTACTTGCAAAAATTGCAAGAGAAGGGATTTTTGAATAAATCTACGAATAAAAAACGTTCGGTAACGTTAGCGAAAAGCTCTGGCGTCAATATTCCACTAATCGGCACGGTCACCGCAGGTCAGCCCATTTTTGCCTATGAAAATTACGAAGACTATTACACCTTCCCTGCAAACGAATTCAAAGGCGATGAATTATTCATGTTGCGTGTACAAGGCACTTCCATGATTGATGCAGGAATCATGAATGGCGATAAAATTGTCGTTCGGCGTCAAGAAAATGCTGAAAACGGAGAAATTGTCGTTGCACTTATCGAAGATGAGGCGACCGTCAAACGTTTCTTCCGTCGCAACGGGCAAATCGTACTGCATCCCGAAAATGAGCTACTCTCCGATATGATTTACGAAGACGGAGAAGTTCGTATCCTCGGCAAAGTTATCGGTTTGATGAGAAATTATCGTTCGTAATATCCATAAAAAAATACAGCGTCTCACCCCTTTATGGTGAGACGCTTTTCCTTCTTTTACAGCGCTTGCAAATAGGCAATTTCCCATTCCGTTAAAGGACGAATTTGCCCTCGATCCAATCCTTTGAGCTGCAAATCACCGATACGCACTCTCTTGAGCAGTTGCACGTTTTTCCCAATACTTTCAAACATACGGCGAACTTGACGATTTCTGCCCTCGGTGATGGTAATATGCACCTTTGTATACGCCTTGTTCGTTTCGACGATGTGTGCTTTACACTTTTTGGTGAGCACTCCGTCCAGTTCAATGCCTGAACGAATGGGATTCAAATCCTTTTCCGTCAGCGTTCCTTCGATTTTTGCCATATACGTTTTGGGAATTTCCGAAGTTGGATGAGTCAATCGGAAGGATAGATCACCGTCGTTCGTCAAAATCAGAAGCCCTTCCGTCGCATAGTCCAAACGTCCCACAGGGAAGACTCTGCCCACTCCTTCGGGAAGCAAGTCCATAACCGTCTTTCTGCCACGATCGTCCGATACGGTGCATACAACACCTTTGGGTTTGTTCATGATATAATATTCAAGCTTTTTCTCCTCAAAGGAAAGAATACGTCCGTCCAACGCAATTTCATCCCCTTCTTCTACGTTCGCACCGAGGGTTGCCAACTCTCCGTTGATGGTTACACGGCACGCCTGAATCATTTCGTCTGCACGACGTCTGCTTGCCACGCCCTTATCTGCCAAAAATTTGTTAATTCTCATAGTTTGCCTTCTTCTTTCGTCTTTATTTTTACCTTTATAGTTTATACAAATTTCCCGAAAAAAGCAACCGTTTTGAGAGATAGATTGCAAATTGTCCGATAATTTCTTTATTTTTTGAAGAAATGAACTGCGTTTTGACTTCCAGCTGCTCTTTTTCTCCGTCTGACAACGGATAATAGAACTCATCTCTTATGCAGCCGATGATTTTCTCCTTTCCTTTTTGAACGGGTAATAATGTCCCTGCTTTTATCAAACGTTGCATTTGATAAGTGTTAAACGCATCATTGAGCAACGCAGACGAGCGTTCATAAGTCTGCGAACAATTCAATACGGTGCAAATTAGTGTCATGTCATTTCTTTTCGCAGCGGAAACGAGACATCTTCCCGCCTCCTTTGTATACCCCGTTTTCACACCGATTCCCCCTTCGTAGAGATATAACATTTTATTCTTATTTTTCCAGTTCCTCGGCTTATAATATCGCGTAGAAACGATCGTTTGAAAGTTTGGATCTGCCATGGCAAATCGAGTGATATAACATAAATCCCGAGCAGTCGTATAATGATTTTCGGCTGGTAAACCATGTGGATTAGAAAAACGGGTATGCAAAGCCCCTGCCATTTGCGCCGTCACATTCATTGCCGAGGCAAAATTGCTCAAGGAACCGCCGAAATGCAATGCCAGCGCCGTGGCGCAATCATTTCCCGAACGAAGCATTAATCCGTATAATAAATCTTCCACCGTGTAGCAACCCCCTGCCTTCAAATATACCGAAGAACCTTCAATACCTGCAGCTTCCTCAGGGATTGTTACAATCTCTTGCAGATCATCACACAATCGCAATACGGTAGCTGCAGTCGCAATCTTTGTTGTGCTTGCCATTGGCAAGCGAAGGTCTCCTTGTGATTCGTACAGAACTCGCCCTGTATTACACTCTATGACGCATTCCGCCCGTCCTGAACTTCCTGCTTCGGCAAACGCTTTTTGAGTGAAAGCCAACGGACAAACGCACATATGCGCATAGAAACACAAGACGGAAAGAATGAGTAAGCAATATTTCCGCATCGTTTAATCTTTCGCCATAATATCGTGCACGATTTCACCGGCACGCTCGATCAGATTGTCAATCGGTTCTTCTGTAATTTTCAAAATACGGCAAGTTTTTCCGTCGTCTATCAAAAAACCCAAAGGTTTCATGCTAATAACAGCACCGCTTCCCCCTGCAAATGGAAAGGGATCCGTTTTTTTAATCACTTTAATTTCTCCGTATTCTCCGCCACCGCTCAAATTGCCCAACGTCACCTTGGAAAAGGGAATAATCTGACAGCCACTCGCCGTGATAATCGGATTTCCGATCACCGTGTTGACGTCTGCAAGAGAATCCAGCTTTTCCAAAGAAGACTCGATTAAATTATTGATTTTCTTGTTTTTGTCTGACATAGTACCTTTATTTTCTCCTTTAACGATTTGAAAAAACTCTTCAGCAAAATAAAAAGATTGAAACGAATGACGAAATTCAAGGAAATTCGTAAAACGTCCCCCTCTCGCAGCCATAGATTGTTCCGCAAATTCTCTTTCTTCCCTCCGTGCGATAGGAAATAGGCACGAGAAATGGTCTGCGCGATTAACGTATATATCAAATATTCAACTCCCGTTTCTGCTGTGATTTTTAACGATGTAAGCCGAAAACTTCGCATGATTGAAAAGCGTTTGCGTTCGTTGTCCAAGTCTGAATAAGGAATCAAAATCGCCTTTCTCGGAGAGATATGAAGGGCAATTCCTCCCCGATAGGTTGCAAGATAGCCACTCGCCGTGATAATCGGATTTCCGATCACCGTGTTGACGTCTGCAAGAGA
>CAZBQP010000089.1:0-5707 GCA_964494075.1 uncultured Clostridia bacterium | reverse complement strand
CCTCTGGAAGAACTGATGAAACGGGAAACGGCGTGACTTCCGTCACGCCGCCCCCTGAAAACCATTGGTTTTCGCCATTTTTTACTTTTACTGTTTTACGACCACCCAGCATTCCCACGGACTGAATCTTTTTTTATTCAGCTTTGACAAAATTTTCTTTGTCTACCCCACAAAGTTCACAAGCGAAGGTATCGGGCAAGTCTTCAAACTTCGTTCCGGGCGCAATTCCCTGTTCGGGTACACCTTCAACCTCGTCGTACGTCCAACCGCACACTTCACAAATATACTTCATATTTCTCTCCTTTTATCGACATAATTCTTCAGCGAGCAATTCCACCTGCATACAACTTTCTTCATTCAACGCAGAAAGAATTTTCACCGAATGTTCGGTAAATTGTAAGTTTTTACACTTTTCCAACATCCCTTTCATCACCCGAGCCGCCACGGGTGCCCAGCTTCCGTTTTCCATCAATCCAATTGTACGATTTTGATAATTATGCCCTACCAGGTGTGAGATAAACTCCTGCATGAACGGGAAAATTTCCCCGTTGTACGTCGTCGTGGCAAGCACAAGCTTCCCATAACGGAAGGCATCTTCCACAGCCTCCGACATATCCGAACGTGCAAGATCGGTAAGCACCACTTTTGTGCAGCCTTTCTCTTGCAGCTTGCTCGCCAAAAGTTCCGCCGCCTTTTTCGTGTTTCCGTACACGGAAGTATAGGCGATGAATACGCCGTCACTCTCCACGCCGTAACTCGACCAAATATCATACAGACGAAGTTGCTCTCCTAAATTTTCCGAAAGTACGGGCCCGTGAAGAGGACAAATCCGCTCTATCTCGCAACCCGACAATTTTTTCAACAGCGCCTGCACTTGCACGCCGTATTTTCCTACGATCCCGAAATAATAGCGACGAGCTTCACAAGCCCAGTCTTCCTCGACGTCCAAGCCGCCGAATTTTCCAAACGCATCGGCGGAAAAGAGCGTCTTTTCCGTCTTATCGTAAGTCATAATCACCTCGGGCCAATGCACCATGGGTGCGTTGAAGAAGACAAGCTCGTGTTTACCGAGCCTCAATACGTCCCCCTCGTTCACTGCGATTTGTCTTTCCGAAGGTTCGATCCCGAAAAAGTTTTTCATCATTGCAAACGCTTTGGATGAAGCGACGATCTGTGCACTCGGATACGCTTTTATAAAGGCGAGAACGTTTGCGGAATGGTCCGGCTCCATGTGTTGCACGATGAGATAATCCGGTGTTCTCCCCTGCAAAACGTTTTGCAAGTTGTCCAACCATTCCTTCTCAAACCGTCCGTCCACCGTATCGAATACGGCAATCTTTTCATCCATGATCACGTAAGAATTGTACGCCATACCGTTGGGCACTTCGTACTGCCCCTCAAACAAATCAAGTTCATGATCGTTGACACCTACATATTGTACGTCTTGCGTGATTTTCATTTCAAATTTCCTCATATTCTTCTTATTTCTTTACGTTCTTAAACATAGAACGAAGTTTTTTTACCAACTCTTCCTCTTTCGAGCCATTGACTTGTGTCGATTGCGTTTTTGCTCTATTTGCAGATGCGCTTGTAGGCGAGCTCGTTTTTCTTTTCGTTGCGGACATGGGTGCATCCTTCACCTTCTTCATCACGATTGCGCTGCGGCTCGGCAAATAGCACTTAAATCCATACAAACCGTCGGGCGTTTCTTTCGATTCGTATAAAACGCTGCTATCCACTCTGCCGAACCCGTCAAATTTTTCATCGTCGGACGTCAACACGACGGCATACGTCCCCGCCTCTCCGGCAGGCACGAAATACCCATCAAAACAGCATTCAGGATGGAAGTTGAAGATAAATAAAAACTTTCCTTTTGTATAGATTAAAATTTTATCTTGTTGGTGCATCCAACGGTTCACCGCAGACATGGGTAGGAGATTTTCATTTTTCAATAAAGCGATCATCGCCTTATCAAACTCGTTTAATCCCATATAACGAAGGGTGGAATCGTCCACTAAACTCCATTGACGGCGACAATAATGATAACTCCAATCATTCCCCTCTCTCGGGAAATCAATCCATTCGGGATGCCCGAATTCATTGCCCATGAAGTTTAGATATCCTTCGCCCGCCAACGAAGCGGTGAGAAGGCGAATCATCTTATGCAGCGCAACGCCTCGATCAATCACCAAACTCGGCGTGAATTTACTCATACTCGTATACATTGCCGAATCGCAAAGTCGGAACATAATCGTTTTATCCCCCACCAGCGCTTGATCGTGCGATTCTGCATAGCCGATATTCTTTTCTTGAGGTCGACGCCCGGTAAGCTCATACCAAAATTTGATAATATCCCAGTCCTCGTCCTTACATTCTTTAATCGTCTTAATCCATAGATCGGGCACCCCCATGGACAAGCGGTAATCGAACCCGATCCCCCCGTCTTGCAAAGGAATGCACATTCCGGGCATACCCGACATATCCTCCGCAACCGTAAGCGCATTTGGATTAAGCTCATGAATCAGCTCGTTGGCAAGTTGCAGATAGGTGACCGCCTCGACGTCCGTATTCATGGAAAAATACATACTGTAATTCATGAAGGCGCTGCCAAGCCCGTGATCGTGATAGAGCATGGACGTCACGCCGTCAAAGCGGAACCCGTCAAAATGGAATATATCCATCCAGTATTTCAGGTTGGACAAGAGGAAGCAAAGCACTTCGTTCTTGCCGTAATTGAAAAGCTTCGTTCCCCAAGCGCTGTGATTGCCACTCTCCCCTTCGTGGAAAAATTGATACACGGTGCCGTCAAATTCGTTCAAGCCTTCGTTGGTATTCTTAACGGCGTGAGAATGAACGACGTCAAGCAGGACGGCAATGCCGAGCTCGTGCGCCCTATTAATGAGGGCTTTCAACTCCTCGCTTTTGCCATAACGGGAGGACGCCGCAAAGAAGTTGGACACCTGATATCCAAAAGAACCGTAATAGGGATGCTCCATGATCGCCATGATTTGAATGGTGTTATATCCGAGCTCTTTAATACGAGGAAGCACATTTTCCGTAAACTCCCGATAAGAGCCGACTTTGGCTTCTTCTTGCGCCATGCCGATATGACATTCATAGATAAAAGGTGTTTTTTCAGGGCGGAAGCCTTGATCCGTCCACGAGAACTCACGACATGTATCCTCAATTTCCGCACACCAAAGATAAGTGGTAGGATCCTGCACTACACGTGTGGCGTACAGGGGAATACGGCGCAGCTCTTTTCCTTCGTGAATGACGATCGCCTGCACCTTTTGTCCTTCGCGCAGAGCGTCTTTTCCCGGCAAGAATATGAAAAACTCGCCCCCCTCCTTTTTCTCCATAGGATGACTGCGGGTATTCCACTCGTTGAAATCCCCCGTCAAATACATTTCCTCCGCAGCAGGCGCCCATTCTCGGTATACCCACCCGTCGGATACACGATGAAAGCCGAAGTGCATATACCCGTTGGCAATCTGCGACAGAGATTTTTGATTTCCAAGTAACTCCTTTCTCTTTTGCAGATAGAGCTTTGTTCGAAGCTCCAAATCCTTCTCAAAGGGAGCCAGCCCGGGATCGATTTCAATCATTCTGTTTGTAATACGTTCTATCATCGACGTTCCTCCTTGGACGGACGAGCTCTTTGAAAACTCGCCCCATTCTTACAGTTCACACAAAATCATTATACCATATTTCTCCGCAAATTTCAATAGCAATTTCAAAAAAGTTGACGATTCCTGACAAAATTGTTGCAAGAAAAAGCTCCCTTTGCAAAGGGAGCCGTACACATTCTACTATATTTCCTATGCTTCGACACATCGCCGTCCGCGAGAAGATCAAACTCCTCCTTGCAGAGCTTTCATAATCACTTCTTCCACCGTCTGTGCGCCCTTTTCTCGAGCCTTTTTCACCGCCTGCGTACTCTCCGCTCGTGTGAATCCCAGCCCCATCAACGCCGTCACAGCCTCTTCGTCCGCTGCCGACAACTTCGTCGAGGACAAAACCACGGCGTCCGAAAGCGAATCACCGCTCGCATTCATAACTTCCGCCGCAGAGATTTTACCATGCAGCTCCAACATAATCTTCTCCGCCGTCTTTTTCCCAAGACCTTTGACCGAGCTAAGCCGCTTGACGTCCGTCGTCGCAATGACGCGCGCAAACTCCTCGCCGCTCAATGCGGACAGCACCGCAATGCCGAGTTTCGGTCCCACCCCCGATACCGAGGTGAGTTTCAAAAAGAGTTCCTTTTCTTTCGGGCTTTCAAACCCGAACAGCGTCATGCCGTCTTCTTTCACCTGCAAATAGGTGTACAACTCCACGTATTGTCCCACCGTAATCTTACGAAAAGCACCGCTGGAACAATACACTTCATATCCCACGCCGCCGATGTCAATAATCGCCGTTTCCGACGTCGTAGTCAACACTTTTCCTCTCAAATATGCAATCATTTTTCCACCTCTCACTTCTCCGTTTTCTTTGTTGAACTCTTACCTGGTGCCGCCGTTTTAGGAGCAACCATGCGAACAGACGCTCGCCCCACACCCGTGATCCCCGAAACGCCCGTGGCATTTTGCAAGGCGGAAACACTCTGCGCAGACGAAAATCCCTGCGACGATTTGCTCCGCTTAGACGCCTTTGCACCTGCCGCCATAAGCTCTTGATAGGCAGTTGCAGGAGCGGTGTTATTCCCTTTCGTCCTCGTCATGTTGTTGACGACGAAAAGTTCCCCCATGCGGCCTGCAAACCCGTGGCAAAGGGCAATCGCCAATGCGTCTGCCGCATCGTCAGGCTTTGGAATGAAGGGCAGCTTCAAAATGGACGCAACCGTCGTTTGGATTTGCTTTTTGTCTGCTCTGCCGTAACCCGTAATCGCCTGTTTGATCTGCATGGGCGTATATTCATACAATCTGCCGCATGCTTTGACGCAAGTCAAAAGGGCAACCCCTCTGGCGTGCGCAACGGCAATACCCGTCGTGATGTTTTTCGTGAAAAAGAGTTCTTCCATCGCTACTTCATCGGGATGAAACTTATCCAAAATCTTAGCGACACCCTCTTCGAGCATGGCAAGACGGACGGGGAGCCCCTCTTCTTTCGGCGTCGTCACCACGCCGCAGTCAATCGCGCGAAATCCGCCCCGATCGTCCTTTTCAATTACACCGTATCCCAGCGTTGCGATCCCGGGATCGATTCCAAGAATAATCATACTCGTTTTCTTCCGTTTTTTTCCTTTTTTACACGCTCTCAAAAGCAAGAAAATAAGACGAAGTCTCACTCGCTTAAAGCAAATACACACACTTACGTCCCACAAAGGCTACTCGCCATAGACGCATTTGAGAGGTATTCGTATTCTTCTCTTTTATAGTATAAGTATACTGTACTCACACAAAAAAGTCAAGAAAAATCAAACAAATGTTTTAATTTTCACAAAAAAGGTGACGGGGTGAGGTTGACAAACGGGAATTATATGGTATACTACTTGTGCGAACCCGTTTCCCACCCAAACAGTCCCGTCTTCTGCGAAGAACAGGAGGAACGTTTATGAAAGCAAAAGTTATCATCTGGTTGCATCTGTTTGGGGTTGACGTGCTCCTTTTGGGACTTGTCGAGAAGCTGTTGCTGGCTTGGAGCAAGAAAATCGGCGTATTGAAAGCACGTGCCGAACATTCCCTCAAGCAAGCAGATCCTACAA
>CAZBQP010000088.1:0-5807 GCA_964494075.1 uncultured Clostridia bacterium | reverse complement strand
ACCTTCAACCACACAAAGATCATCGGTGCATTCATTGACGAATGTTTCAAAAACGACCTTTGGAATCTCGGTTCAGTCACCGCATTAATTCTTTTGACTTTCATGTTTATCATCACAGGGCTCACCGGCGGCTTTAACGCCGAATCGGAAACAAGCACACGAGGTACTTCATTATGGTAAAAGTTCTTAAATATTTGAAATGGGTGTTTATCGGACTCGTCTTGCTGTTTATTTACGCCCCCATCATGCTGTTGACCATTTACAGCTTCAACGCCTCGGAGACCATCAACCGTTGGGAAGGCTTCAGCTGGACGCACTACGAATACTTTTTCAACCTTAACAATCAGCCTTTACAGATTGTCATTCAAACAATTTTCTTGGCTCTTGTCGTTGCAAGCCTTTCCACAATCTTTGCAACCATCGGAGCAATCGGAATCTTTTATTCCAAAAAACGAGTCGGCACAATACTTAGCGGCATCAACCAGATTCCCGTCATCAACGCCGAAGTCGTTACAGCAATTTCCCTTGCGTTCTTGTTTGTGGCATTTAACCTGCCCAAATCCACTTTCATTCCTTTGATTATCGGGCAAATGGTTCTGTGTACCCCCTTCGTTATTCTGTCCATTATTCCCAAGCTGAAACAGATGGACAACAGCCTGTACGAAGCAGCTTTAGACCTTGGCGCTTCCCCTGCAAAAGCGTTGCTTACCGTCGTTATTCCGCAAATATCGAGCGGTATCGTATCAGGCTTCATGTTGGCAATCACCCTGTCGTTAGACGATTATATCATCGCCGCATACACAAAACCCAACTCTTTCCAAACGATTAGCACCCACATTTACAGCCTTGCTAAGGGCAGCACGGTAAATACAATTAAATCTTCTTACTGGGCATTAACGGCTGTCATCTTTGTGATGATCATTGCCATCGTTGTCATTATGAATATCATCGCTATCAAAAAGGCGGATAAAAAATCATGAAAAAATTAATTGCCATCACTCTTGCCGGGGCAGTCGGAATTACGGGGCTTGTTTTAACAAACTTCATTCGTGACGATCGACCGGTACTCAAAATTGCCAGCTGTGCGGAATATATCGCAGGCGGAGACGAGAACAGCTATTTGCTGCACGAATTTGAAACGTGGTACGAAGAACAAACGGGTAAACAAATCCGCGTAGAATACTGCGTTTACGACGAAAATGAAACATTGTACAATATGTTGAAGATGGGCGACCATTTCGATCTTGTCTGCTCCTCCGAATACATGTTTATGAAGCTCTTTTCAGAAAACCGAATTCAAAAACTCCCCGAATGGTTCTTCGATACGTCCAATGTAGAAAACTACTACATCAACAACCTCTCCCCTTTCATTAAACAAACCTTTGAAAATAATGAAATTGCGGATACGGCTTGGCAAGAGTTCGCCGCAGGATATATGTGGGGAACGACGGGCTTTGTTTACAATCCTGAATACGTAAACGAAGCAGACGTGCAATCCTGGAACGTTTTCACCAACACACAGTACGCCAAAAAGATTACAGCGAAAAACAATATTCGCGACTCCTATTTCACAGGGCTTGCCATGTACTACGATGCAGAGCTACGCAACTATAAAGCTCAATACGAATCAAATACTTTGACCTACCTCGAATATCAAAGCATTTTGAAAGGACTCATGAATGACACATCCCCCGATACAGTACGCCAAAAAGATTACAGCGAAAAACAATATTCGCGACTCCTATTTCACAGGGCTTGCCATGTACTACGATGCAGAGCTACGCAACTATAAAGCTCAATACGAATCAAATACTTTGACCTACCTCGAATATCAAAGCATTTTGAAAGGACTCATGAATGACACATCCCCCGATACCATGAACTCGGTAAAATCTAAACTCATGTCAATGACGAAAAACTTATACGGTTTTGAAACAGACGAAGGCAAAAACGAGGTCGTTGCTGGCAAGATTTGGGTCAATTATCAATGGAGCGGTGACGCCGTATATATTATGGATTCCGCGGAATACGGCGATGAGGAAGATAACGCAAATTCCCACCCCTTGCTTCTTAATTATGCAATCCCCGAAACCGTTTCCAATCTTTGGTTCGACGGATGGGCACTTACGCAAGACTGCCAAGATACAGAGGCAGCGGCCATGTTTATCAACTTCATTTCTAAACCGGAAAATGCTGTAGAAAACATGAATTATATCGGCTACACCAGCTGCATCGGCAGCAAAAAAGTCTTCACCGATTTCGTCCTGGAAAATTACGCCGCCGAAACTGAGGATGAAGACGTCGTTCTCTACGATTTGAACTATTTCTTTAACCCCTCTTACGATAAGAACAATCCCTCCACCCACAATCCAACATATATCTTCAAAGCGCCTGCCGATCAAATCAAGCGACAGCTCTTTGCTCAATATCCGGACGAAAAAACGCTGTCTCGATGCGTAGCCATGGAATACTTCAATTCAGACGCCAACAGCAGAGCCAATAGCATGTGGAGTGACATCACATTCTTTTAAGAAATCCCATTCTCATGATGAATACTCCCCTATTGAGCCTATCAAGTATACGTTTAATAAATGCAAAATCATCACATGAACCTATGATTGATTTCACAATAAAGATGGTTTGCTCGTAATCAATTCAGCGCAAGAATATCGCAGGCTAAATGCAACGAAATGCAATGAAATCAACAAAGTTTGCACCTTGACACAACAACTATTTGATTAGCAATCATGACAAAAGAAGCAACCATTTTCGATGGTTGCTTCTTTTTTATTCCCTATCCTTCAATACGTTGACACATCTCGTATAAACTATGCCACACATAATAACTACGTCTGACGTAGTTGGTTGCATATAATGTAGTATTATTATGTCACACATAGGTATTACGTGTGACATAATTCTTTATTTTTCGGTAGAAACACCTAACTTTTCATATAAAAACCCCTGTTCTTCCCTCGAATAACGATAAACTGAATACAGAATGAACAAACCCACAGATATACTTATAATCAGCATCGTAATAACTGTTCCGAGATCGAATACAACGCCGTTCCCTAACCCCATACGCTCGGATGTTTCAAACAATAATCCGCAAAAGTTATATACAGCATGTACAAAGCCACAACAGAATATATTTTTCGTCTTTAATAAGACAAACCCAAATAATCCACCCGTCAAAAACGTGTAACATACTTGTACAAGAGTCCCCACCGAGAAGCCATTTAACAGATGCGCAGACGCAAAAATGATGGAGGAAACGAGATATGTTTGCCACAATCCTTTCTTGTCTTTGGAAAAACGTTCCGCTAATACGCTGAAAATAATTCCTCTGAAAATACACTCTTCAAACAGCCCCACAGCTAAACAATAGCCGCCAAATAATAAAAAGTCGATACCTTCATTATGAATAAGCTCCATATTTCCATTCAAAAAAGATGACCATTGAAAATTATCAATTGCTACAATCAGGCAAGGAATTAAATAGAGCCATTCTTTCGGAGTTCCAAACAACTTAAGTTTAAGACGTCTCATAAGAAGAATAACAGCAATACAACCAATCCCCTGCTGCATGATTTTTGAAATCAATTTATTATGCAGATCGTTTCCTACGTAGGAAATATGTAAAAAATCAAGCAAAATAGTAACTACGAATAGAATCAAAATTACGGTGATTTCCGCTATATTGCCTATTCTCTTTTTCTTATTAACATCCAATATACTTTCCCCTCCTCTTGTTATATCTCTATTATATCACACTCCCCAACCATTTGCAAGCACTTGCAATATTATTTTATATTCTTATATGAAACATTAAGCGTGAAACTTAACGGAGCTGCTTTTTTTGAAAGGTCCCCACACGTCTTACATACGCATATACATCGGTGTGAAACATTATTTGTTAAACAACTTGATTTTATAAAATTGTATTAATTTAGAAAACGCAATATTTGATATATTGTGAAACATCGTTTGTTAAATATAATGTTTGGCTTATAGCCAAGCCGATATAAGCTTTCAAGTTTTTCATACTCAATAGTAAGTATATAAAAAAAATGATTATATCTCTACCCCTACTCTTATATCAAGCATAATATAATGGCTCTATATCCATTTTCTACAATTGACACACTTCAATTTCAATGCCAATAGCGCCGTATTTCTGCTGTTCCGATTTAGAATAATAGGCTTCCATGTCTTCCGCTTTAGCCTCACTTTCATCATCGTATCCACACTGTAACAGCGGCAACGTAGCGTAAAGCTCATGGAAGGATGCAAAAATATGCAGCTGCTTCACCCTTACAAGCAATTGCTCATCATTCGGAGAAGTAAAGCAAATGAGATCTCCCGATTGAATTGCCTGACGCTTCTCATCATACAAACGCAATTCATATGTCTTGTTTCCACTTTTTATGCTGTCAAAAGGCTCTTTATGCAGCCTCATATAATGAATCATAGAAAACTCCTTTATTATTTGATAAATAATCAACCCGAGGAATGAATTTGCCATTTACTTAGGAAAATAGCGTATTTTCACAGTCCATTTTCATCCGACAGGCTAACCACACTTCTTTGCTCGCCATATTGATTAAGTAAGTATCCCTTTCAAATCCGATAAACAAGCGATAATTGATGAATTATCGCTTGTTTGATAGAATCAAAGCTTGCTATACATAATCATTCAATCATAATCGTTCGCTTATAAAACAATTTCTAAACAACGTACGCTATCCATACAAATCCATGTAATAAAATAGAAGCTTATCCGAAGATAAGCTTCTTTTCTATTAAGATAACTCTTAATTATTTGATAACTTTCGTGATAACGCCGGAACCAACCGTTCTGCCGCCTTCACGGATAGCGAAACGAAGACCTTCTTCTACAGCAACGGGCTTAATAAGAACGACTTTCATTTCGATGTTATCGCCAGGCATAACCATTTCTACGCCTTCAGGAAGTTCGATCATACCGGTAACGTCCGTCGTACGAAGGAAGAACTGAGGTCTGTAGTGGTTGAAGAATGCGGTATGACGGCCACCTTCTTCTTTCTTAAGAACGTAAACCTGAGCAGCAAATTCCGTACCAGTAGCAACGGAACCGGGTTTAGCAATAACCTGACCCTTCTGGATTTCGCTTCTGTTGATACCACGAAGGAGCGCACCAACGTTATCACCAGCCTGAGCTTCGTCCAAGAGCTTGTGGAACATTTCAAGGCCGGTAATAGTCGTCGTCATGGGCTTTTCGATAAGACCAACGATTTCTGCGGGTTCACCAACGTGAGCTACACCACGTTCGATACGACCGGTAGCAACGGTACCACGACCGGAGATCGTGAATACGTCTTCCACAGGAAGAAGGAAGGGCTTGGAATCTTCACGTGCAGGGGTAGGAATGTAGCTGTCAACTGCTGCCATAAGTTCGATTACGGGAGCAACTGCGGGATCAGCGATAATCTGATCAGCAGGCTTATCGGAAGAAGCTACTTCGAGTGCCTTCAATGCGGAACCACGGATAACGGGGATGTCATCGCCGGGGAAGTCGTAGGAAGAAAGAAGATCTCTGATATCCATTTCTACGAGGTCAAGAAGTTCTGCGTCGTCAACAAGGTCGGTCTTGTTCATGAATACAACGATGTAAGGAACGCCTACCTGACGAGCAAGAAGGATGTGCTCACGAGTCTGGGGCATGGGACCATCAGTAGCAGCAACTACAAGGATAGCACCGTCCATCTGTGCAGCACCGGTGATCATGTTTTTAACGTAGTCAGCGTGGCCCGGGCAGTCAACGT
>CAZBQP010000087.1:0-5856 GCA_964494075.1 uncultured Clostridia bacterium | reverse complement strand
CGAACACTCTTCCTTTTACAATATTTTTCGCCGTGGAAACAAGCACGGGATACCCAACGGTAACATACGCAACCGCAAAACAAAGATAACAAAAGACCTTTGCCACCATGCCGCTTGCCAAATGTTCAAGCAAAATCCCGGCAAGGAAAAACAGGGTGGAAATGCCGATCATACACCACTCACGAAGGCGACGATTTGACTTCATCTCATACCTATCCCCGTCCAACACACGAACTTCCTCAAAAGTATTCGCTTTTTTGACAACTTTTGCAATCGTTTCCTCATTCTCTGCATCAAGGGTGATTGTCTGGGAAAGATAGTCCACTAAAACGGACTTTACACCCTTGATTTTTTGCAAATCGCTCTGCAATTCTTCCGCACAAACGGGACAATCGAGATTTTCAAGATGCAAAATCGTCTTTCCCATAGTTGCCTCGTCAACCACTTTCACTTCTTCAAATCCGTTTGCATGCTCGATCACTTTGGAAAGGGAGTCATCCGTGTCATAGTCTACGGTGATTTTCTGATTCACGAAAGACACCGAAACAGCCGTCACGCCCTCAATTTTCGCAAGTTCTTCTTCCAACTCCGCAGCACACCCGGCGCAATCTAATCCCGTAATGTTTAACGTCTTTTTCATTGATCCACCTCGCAATGCAGATGCGCAATCCCCATTTCTACGATTTCACGCACGTGTTCGTCCGCAATCGAATACTCCATATTTTTTCCCATTCGTCTCGCCCTCACAATACCGTTATCTCGAAGCAACCGAAGTTGATGACTAATCGAACTCATGCTGCCCTCACACACTTCCGTAATGTGATATACACACATTTCGCCTTTCATAAGCGCTAACACGATTTTTAACCGCCCGGGATCGGACAAAAGCTGAAAAATCTTACAGACTTTTTCCAAATCTAAGTTTGGCAACATCTCCTCTTTCGCACGCTGTGCTGCAGTTTGATGCATTTTTTCATGATCGCAATGAATCATTTCCATACAATCTCCTTTCCAAGTCATTTTGGATTGTCAAAACTTTTTTAGAATAAACGAAAATTCTTCTCGTTTGTATACTTGAACAATTGAACACTTGTTCAACTATTCATTTGTATTATAGCACGAAATTACACCTCTGTCAACCATTTCGCATAAAAAAATGGAGAAACGGACAAAAAATTTCTTTATCCCCTTTTCCTACAATTTTACGCCGACGCAACTGCTTTTATTCCCCTCACTTTTACACAAGGAGCGCCTTCCTTTCCAGCGACGCACCCACCCTTCTAATCCTCCCCTCATAATACACAAAAAGCCCGATTGCCTTTAAAAAATCCGTCAGACCTCTTTCAAAGATCTGACGGACTCCTATTTTATTCCTTGTTATTCAGAATATTTCTCTTTTTCTTGATAGGTGGTGTGGAGAAGCTCGTGCGCTTTATGCGAGTTGGGCTTTTCCAAAAATTCGTCGTAAAGCTTAACGATTTGAGGATTCTTGTGAGAAACTCGAACGGCTTTGGATTCGTCTTCGCAATAGAGCGCCGCCGCCCGTTTTTCCTTGTACGTATCCAAAATATTCGCATCTTCGTTAGGCAGGAAGCAAGGCTTTACGTACGGCTGACCGCCGCCTGCCACGCAACCGCCGGGACAACCCATGATTTCAATGAAATGATACTTGCTCTTGCCGGCACGAATCTCGTCCATCAACACTTTCGCATTCTTCATGCCGTGTGCAACAGCTACGTTCACTTCTACACCGCCGAGACGATAGGTGGCTTCCTTAATCCCTTCAAGTCCACGAACTTCTTTTACTTCGGGCTTTGCGAGTTCTTCGCCGCTGAGTTTATACGCTGCCGTACGAAGCGCCGCTTCCATGACGCCACCCGTTGCGCCGAAAATAACCCCTGCGCCCGTATAGTCGCCCACGATATCGTTATCAAATTCGCTGTCGGGAAGCTTGGTGAAATTGATACCCGAACGCTTGATAAGTTTGCCAAGCTCTCTCGTTGTCAACACGGCGTCAACGTCCTGCAATCCGTTCACGGAGAGTTCCGCTCTCGAAGCTTCGTATTTCTTCGCCGTACAAGGCATTACGGAAACGACGTACATATCCTCGGGTTTTACACCGATTCTTTCCGCATAATAGCTCTTCAAAATTGCACCGAACATTTCGTGAGGAGATTTGCAAGAGGAAAGATGCCCGAGAAGATCGCCGTAGTTATATTCTGCATAGTTAACCCATCCCGGAGAACAGGAAGTGATCATAGGAAGTTTGCCGCCGTTTTGAATTCTATCCAACAGCTCGGTTGCCTCTTCCATAATCGTAAGATCGGCGCCAAAGTTGGTGTCGAATACCTTTTTGAAGCCTAAGCGCTTTAATGCAGACACCATTTTTCCCGTAACGAGCGAACCGATAGGCATGCCGAATTCTTCGCCGAGCGCCGCTCTGACAGCAGGTGCCGTCTGCACCACCACGTACTTACCTGCCTTCATCGCTTCGTCCACTTTGGCAATTTCTGAAACTTCCATCAAAGCACCCGTAGGACATACGCTGACGCATTGGCCGCAAAGGATACAGGGAGATTTTGCAAAGCTTCTGTTTTCCGCAGGTGCCACAATGGTGTTAAATCCTCTCTTTTCAAAACCGAGAATCCCCATACCGTGCGCATTTTTACATCTTTCCACACATCTGCCGCAAAGGATACACTTGGACGTATCACGTACAATGGACGGGCTGATTCTATCCACGGTCGTAGGCGTCTGTTCGCCCTGATACATATCATCACGTGCACCCGTCACTTTCGCAACGTGTAACAGCTCGCAATACCCGTTCTTCTCGCATTGCTGACAATTTTTATTATGGTTGGAGAGCAACAGTTCCACCGACGTTCTACGTGCTGCCGTCGCTTTAGGGGAAGAAATGGTGATTTCCATGCCTTCTGCAACGGGATAAACACAGGACGCAACGAGTCCTCTTGCACCCGTCGCCTCTACCAAGCAGACACGGCAGGAGCCTTTGGAACACTCGCCATGATTGAACGCACAGAGGGAGGGAATTTCAAATCCGCAAGCCTTTGCCGCTTCCAAAATCGTTAACCCTTCTTCGACCTCAAAGGGAATACCTTCAATTTTAATATGCAATTTTGCCATGATTCACCTCCGCTTATTCCTTCACGATTGCCTTGAACTTACAGGAGGCAATACACATACCGCACTTGATACACTTCGTCGTATCCACTTCATACGCAGGAAGCTTTTTCCCGGGGGCGACATAGTCCGTCTTGATAAACGCACCGGCAGGACACGATCTCACACACATACCGCAGCCGAAACACTTATCTTTGACGATTTTATATTCCATGAGGTTTTTACAAATATGTGCAGGACATTTCTTATCCACGATGTGCGTCACGTATTCATCACGGAAATGTTGCAAAGTGGAAAGCACGGGGTTTGCCGCCGTCTGACCGAGGCCGCAAAGAGAGTTACTCTTGATATTGACCGCGAGTTCTTCCAACTCATCCAAATCCTTCATCGTCGCTTTACCGTTTGTGATTCGAGTGAGAATTTCCAACATTCTCTTGGTGCCGATACGGCAGGGAGAGCATTTTCCGCAAGATTCGTCACAGATAAATTCCATGTAGAATTTCGCAACGTCCACCATACAGTTGTCTTCGTCCATGACGATTGCACCACCCGAGCCCATCATCGAGCCTTTTGCGATGAGGTTATCAAAGTCGATAGGCGTATCGAGGTCTGCTTCCGTCAAGCAACCGCCAGAAGGGCCACCCGTCTGGATTGCCTTGAACTTCTTACCGTCGGGAATGCCGCCACCGATGTCATAGATCAATTCACGAAGGGTAGTGCCCATAGGAATTTCCACAAGACCTACGTTGTTGATTTTGCCGCCGAGTGCGAACACTTTCGTACCCTTAGAGCGTTCCGTACCATATTTTGCAAACGCCTCCTTTCCCTCTCTTAAAATGAAGGGAACGCAAGCAAGCGATTCCACATTGTTGATGATGGTAGGCTTTTCCCACAATCCCTTTACCGCAGGGAACGGAGGACGGGGACGGGGCATACCGCGCTGACCTTCGATGGAATTCAACAGCGCCGTTTCTTCACCGCAAACAAAAGCGCCTGCACCCAGTCGAATATGTACACGGAAAGAGAAGTCCGTGCCCAAAATATGATCGCCGAGTAATCCGATTTCTTCCGCATGTTTCACAGCAAGACGAAGTCTGTTTACGGCAATGGGATATTCCGCACGTACATAGAAATAACCGTTCTGCGCACCGATTGCGTACCCTGCGATCATCATACCTTCGATAACCGCAATGGGATTTCCTTCGAGAATGGAACGATCCATAAACGCACCGGGATCCCCTTCGTCACCGTTGCAGACAACGTACTTTTCCCCTTCGGGTTGTGCATATGCAAACTGCCACTTTCTGCCCGTCGGGAAACCGCCGCCGCCACGACCGCGAAGCCCGGAATCGAGCACTTCTTGAATGACTTCTTCACGGCTCATTTGAAGAGCTCTTGCCAAACCCTGGAAAGCGCCCGAACCGATACTCTCGTAAATATCTTCGGGATTGATGCTGCCACAGCCGTGCAAGGAAATACGCACCTGTTTTTTATAGAAATTGATATCTTCTTGCTTGGTCACCTTTTCCGCAGTGTTAGGATCTACGTAGAGCAATCTTTCCACCACTTCCCCGTGAAGAATATCCTTTTCAAAAATTTCCGCAACGTCTTCGATACGTACAAGACGATAGAGAACGTCCTCGGGATAAATTTTCACGAAGGGCCCCTGCGAACAGAATCCGAAACAACCTGCTTGGTTGACGGTCACTTTATCCCCCACGTTATGTTCCGCAATGAGTTTGTTAAACTCTTCGGCAATCTCTGCCGAATGAGAAGAAAGACAACCCGTACCGCCACAGAGAACAATATGTCTCTTTTGATCTCCGCCCGTGAATTTTGCGCTCAGGCAGGAAGCGCATTTGTTGCTGAGTTGTGTAAGCTCGTCAAAATTCTTGATCATTACGCATTCCCCTCCATTTTTTTATATTCCTCGATGATTTGAGGAACTGCCGCCACCGTGAGCTTGGGATATACTTTGCCGTTGATGGTTACCGCAGGCGCAATGCCGCATGCGCCGATACAACGAAGTGCATCCAACGTAAACAGTCCGTCTTTGGACGTTTCCCCCGGCTTAATGCCGATGATTTCCGAAAACTTATCAATGATTTGTTGCGCGCCTTTGACGTAACAAGCCGTTCCCATACATACGCCGATAACATACTTTCCTTTGGGTTGTAAAGAGAAGAAGGAATAGAAGGTAACGACGCCGTAAATTTCCGCTACGGAAATACCTGTCCTTTGAGATACGATCTCTTGCACTTCCAGAGGAATGTAGCCGTATTCTTTTTGAATATCACTCAAAATCATCATGAGTGGCGTTTTTTCATTTACGTATCTGTCGCAGATTTCGTTGATCTTATTGACAGCCGCTTGTTGTAAATGGGCCATGGTGGTCTCCTTTGTCGATTGATATTTGACAAGCCGCATTCTCTACGAACGTAGCTTACCTTATCTATCATATCATTTTTTACAAAAAATATCAAGGAGTTTCCTCCCCTTTTCCCGTTTTCCTTCCATGTTTTTTTAACCCAACGCATAATTTTTCAAAAAATCTCATTTTCGGGGAAAAATTACTTGATATTCTCAAAAAAATATGCTATACTATGTAAGCAATTTGAGGGACGCCCTTATATTGCAATAACAAAAATCTCATATGGCTCTATCGTCTAGCGGTTAGGACGGCGCCCTCTCACGGCGCAAACTCGGGTTCGAGTC
>CAZBQP010000086.1:0-5967 GCA_964494075.1 uncultured Clostridia bacterium | reverse complement strand
ACGGCAGGCGGCGGATAATCCCATCATTCAAGTGGCGACGATGGCGAGACGAGGCGAGGTTATTCCTTACGGGAATTATGGGGATAAGGTGTGCGTCATCAAAAAGAGCGCATTATCGGTCTCCGAGAGAAAGCGGCTCTTTCTCAAAGCCGATCAGATAATATGCGGACGGAACAGCACAAGAAATTTCATTAACGACGATATGAGACGATATAAGGGGATTCCCGAAACTGAGCTGTTGCCCGTCGAGGGAGAAAAGGTGATTTGTACCTTGAACGACTGGGAAAAAACGTTGGATAAGGAGAAAAAATTTCACCTTGTTAACGGAATTATCGGCACAGCTCGCAACGTGCAAGAGAGTATAGACGGGCTTGCGACCATGGAATTTCAGCCGGATTTTCTTGACGAAGAGGTAAAAATTCCGTTCGATACGGGAATTTTTACAGCTGGAAAATATCATCATGCCTATGGGCAACGGGCGGTGTTTTTGGCGAATGGAGTTGTGGCGCACGAATACAATTACGGAGTGCTTCGTCGTTTTAAGGCGGTTTCAGAAGAGCCGATTTGTCGCTTTGAATTTGCCTACGCCGTTACCTGTCATAAAGCGCAAGGTTCTGAATTTGATTTCGTCATCGTCTTCGATGAAAGCCGTGTGTTTGGAGAGGAAAGCGCAAGATGGTTGTACACAGCCATCACTCGTGCCAAGGAAAAACTCCTTATCGTTCGGTAAAACCGCTTGACGAATACAGTCGGATTTGGTATACTATACAAGAATTTTATTGTGGAAGTGAGAGAATTATGCTGAAAAAACTGGAACGACATCAAGAAATTGAACGTTCGATCATCACGACGTACAGAAAAACAATTTGGTCACCTTTCGTCTTAGCGGTGAAAAAATATCGCCTGATCGAAGCCGGGGATAAAATCGCCGTTTGTATTTCGGGCGGAAAAGACAGCATGTTGCTTGCAAAGCTTATGCAAGAGCTTCATCGCCATAGCGAAGTTCCGTTTGAATTGACTTTTTTAGTGATGGATCCTGGGTATAATGCGGAAAATCGGCAAAGGATCGAGGAGAACGCAAAGCTGTTAAACGTGCCGATTATGGTGTTTGAAAGTGATATTTTTGCCGCATCGGAAAGTGCGAACGCAGAATCTCCCTGTTATCTTTGTGCAAGAATGAGAAGAGGACATCTCTACGCCAAAGCAAAGGAGCTTGGCTGTAATAAAATTGCGTTGGGACATCATAAGAGCGACGTCATCGAAACAACGCTGATGGGCATGTTGTATGGTGGACAGATGCAGGGGATGTTGCCGAGAATTAAGAGTACGAATTTTGAGGGCATGGAGCTAATTCGCCCGATGTATTGCATTTTGGAAAAGGACGTCGTGCGTTGGCAGGAATACAACGATTTGCGTTTTATTGCCTGCGCTTGCAAATTTACGCAAAAGGTTGCGCAGTCGGATGAAGATACGTTTTCGGCAAGAAGAAGGGTGAAGATGTTGATTTCCACGTTAAAAGAGGAAAATCCAAACGTGGAAAACAATATTTTTCAAAGTATTCACAATGTGCAGCTCGATACCCTTGCAGAATATAAAAAAGAGGGAGAAAAACACTCCTTTTTAGAAAAATTTGAATAAATAGACGTGCTTGCGCATAGGATAGACTATGCAAGAAAACGGAAAACATTCGATAGAGCTTGTACAAAAGAAACATTTGTCCGTGAGCGGTGTGGAAAGCGTGGTATCCTTTTCGGAGGTGAAAATCGTGCTATCCCTTTTAGGAGGGGAACGATTGAGTGTGGTGGGTTCCGGGTTGAAAATTACGGGATTTTCCAAACAGAGCGGCGCATTTACATCAGAGGGAGAGTTTCTCGGAATTTCCTACGGTGCGAAGAGCCTTGCCGCAAAGATTTTCAAATAATGGATACAAAAGGGCAATTTACCTATTTTTTGTTGTCGGTGACAGTTGGCTTTGTCGGTGGGCTGTTGTATGAGATAGTTGCGTTTTTTCGCTTGCTTTTGGGCTGTGAACGTAAAAAAGCAAGAATAATAGGGGATGTTCTCGATGTTTTATTCGGGATATCCTTTGGAATATTTTGTATTTACGCTTGCTATTTTCTTCGGTTTCCCGATTTTCGGGGGTATATGATGCTGGGTTGGAGCATAGGTTTTATAATATATGCAAAAACTTTGCGAAGAATAGTTGCATTTTTAGAAAAAGTGTGTTATAATACTATTACCAAAATGGGGAAAAGAGCAAAAACGGATAAAAAACTCTTAAAAAGAGAGGATTTTGATATATGACACAAGAAAAGATGAGAAAAGTCATTGCGGCGTGCGTTTCGGCGGCGACCGTCTTGTTTGTGTTGCTCTTTACGTATTTGGTGTATCAGTGGATTACTTTGGCAGTACTTCATTCACGTGAGCAAAAACTTCAAGATGAAATCACGCGGTTGGAACAGACGTTGGAGGACGACACGAAAACTGCAGAACATTACGAATCCGAATTGATGAAACAATGGCTTGCAATTCAACAAGGTTGGCGAGCTGGAGAAGAGGAAGACAATTGATGTATAGAAAATTTGCCGTCATTGATGTCGGCTCTAATTCCGTCCGCCTGATGTTTGTGGCGGACGGAAAAATTTTATATAAGGATGTAAACACCACTCGCTTAGGTGAAGGCGTTGCTGAAACACCGATTTTGAGAAAGGACGCAATCGAACGCTCTGCAAACGCCGTCGCTTCTTTTTATGAGAAGGCGAAATCGGAAGGTGCGCAGCATGTGGCGGTCTTTGCGACGGCAGCAGTGAGATCTGCAGAAAATCAAGTGGAATTTTTGGATAGAGTACGTGAACTTTGTGGACTTCACGTCGAGGTAATTTCAGGGGAAGAAGAAGCGGAGATTGGCATTTTGGGTGCGCTTGGAAACGTGGACGGCGCCGTGATCGACGTCGGCGGCGCAAGCACCGAAATCGTCGTGAAAAAGGGTGGCGAGCTTGTCTATAAAAAGAGTGTGGATATCGGTGTCGTTCGATTGAAGGACAAATGCGGACGAGAGAAAGCGGCGCTTGAAAATATGTCGAAAGAAGCTGCGCAAACATATGGTATAATTCCCGTCCAAGGCCTTATCTATGCAATCGGTGGGACGGCGACCACACTCGGGGCGCAGGCGTTGGGACTTTTGGAATATTCTTCGGAGAAAGTGACGGGGGCAATCGTGCCTTTGGCAAGGGTAGAGGAATTGGCAGAAACGTTCCTTTCCATGCCTGTTGAAGAGATTCAAAAACTTCCCTGTATGCCGAAAGGGAGAGCTGACGTCATTGCCGGCGGTGCAGTGCTGTTGGCGACGATTATGCGTGTGCACGGAATAGAAGGTCTTGTAATCAGCGATCGAGATAATTTGGAAGGGTATGCCGTTAAACATGGATTGATGGAGTGAGGCAAGATGAAAAAGAGCTTTGCGACAATATATGCGATTGTTTGTACACTGTTGCTTGCGATAGGGTGCGTCGTTTGTTTTGTTTGGGCGTGGAATACGGGCGTATGGGAGACAGTGGAAACGCTGTGTGGACTTGTTTTGGGGTTTGTGCTTGCACCCATATTGCATGAGATAGGACATATCGTCTTTGCAAGCGCAGTAAATATGGAGCTTGTCTATGCGAAATTTTTCTGTTTCAAAATTTATGAAAAAGAGGGGAAAAAACGTCTTGGTTTTGCGTCCCCGTTTGCGCCCGATCAAACGCAGGTATTGCCTAAATCGGGTGGAAACATGCAAAGACGTGCGACGTTGTATACCCTTGGCGGTTTGTTTGTCGAAGGTGCAGTTTTGATTGTCTTGTTCATGGGGGCAATTCTTTGTGCTACGTTGCATGCGACGAAATTTTCGCTGTGGGGAATGATTCCGTATTCGGCGTATTTATTTTTGCTCAATTTGCCTCCTGTAGAATATGCAAGCGGGAAGACGGACGGGCTTGTTTGGTTGGGTATTAGAAAGGGCTACGACGGAGAAAAGACGATGCTTTCCGCTATGGAAATTCAAGGTCAGCTTTTTGAGGGGAAAAGCTTTTCTGAGATTGATCGAAAGTGGTATTTTGATTTGCCGCAGCTTTGCGAGGACGAACCTCTTTTTGCTGTGATGCTCGATTTGAGATACCGTTATTTCTTAGAATGTGGCGATTTTGCTCGTGCGGCGGATTGTTTGAATCGTATGGCGAATGCGCAAGCCTATCTTCCTGATTCTGAGATGGAAAAACTTGCAGCCGAGCTTACCTATATGCATGCCTTACGAGGAGATTTGGAGAGCGCAGAAGAAAGCGGAAAACTTTGCCGCTCGTATTTGAGCTCGGAGAAAGTGAGTGCAAAACGTATTTTGCTTGCCTATTCCAAGGCGGCAGGAAAGATGGAAGCGTTGCTTCCTCTTAAAGAACTGGCGGAAAAATGTCTGGAATATGAGAGGATTGCAGGGGTAAGAAAGTTTGAGGGAATCTTGATTTCCCGTGTAGAAATGTAATACTACGCAAGATAAAAAGAGGAAACTATGGTCATGTTTAGAAAGAAAAAATCGAGAAATATGGGTATTTTATTGCCCATATTTTCCTTGCCGTCCGAGCAGGGGATCGGAACGTTGGGGAAAGGCGCATATGCGTTCGTGGACTGGTTGGAAAGCGCAGGTATGAAGATTTGGCAGGTGTTGCCCTTGTTGCCTACAAGCTATGGCGACAGTCCCTATCAATCGGCTTCATCGGATGCACTCAATCATTATTTTATTGACTTCGAGTTGTTGGAAAAGGACGGGTTGTTGAAAAAGTCCGATTATGCCGACGTGAAATGGAGCCATGATGCTCGTCGTGTGGATTACGGTACGCAGTTTGCTTACAATCTTATCGTTTTGAAGAAAGCCTTCTTGCGTTTTGATAGGAATGATTCCGAATGGCTTGCCTTTTTGAAAAAGGGAACGTACGCCGATTACGCATTGTTTATGAGCCTGAAAGCGAAGTTTGATTTTCGTCCTTGGGTAGAATGGGATGAACCTTATAGAAGTTGCGAAGGGAAGGGTTTGGAAACGTATATTGCCGAGCATCGAGAGGAAATCGAGTTCTGGCAATTCACACAGTATATCTTTTTGCGGCAGTGGAATCAATTGCATACATACGCAAAGATGAAAAACATTCAAATCATGGGGGATATGCCCATTTACGTGGCGGCGGACAGCGTGGAAACGTGGAAATATCGCCGTGAGATGTTCATGCTGGACGAGGACGGGAATCTTTCCTTGAAGGCAGGCGTTCCTCCCGATGTGTTCTCCGAAGACGGACAATTATGGGGAAATCCCGTTTACGACTGGATGAAAATGAAAGCGAGCGGATACGTTTGGTGGAAAAAACGTATGGATCAAGCGTTTGAGCTTTTCGATATCGTGCGAATTGACCATTTCCGTGCCTTTGATCGTTTTTTTGCCATTCCGCAGGAGTCTACAACGGCTAAAGATGGGGAATGGATGGAAGGCCCCGGCATAGACTTGTTTAATGCATTAGGACGTCGTCCCATTGTGGCGGAAGATCTCGGCGTAATCGACAACGGGGTGCGGAAATTGTTGAAATCTACACGCTACCCTGGCATGAAAGTGCTTTTGTTCGCATTTGACGGCAATGAGAAGAACGATTATTTGCCCTCGAATATCCGTATTGCGAATTGCGTGGCGTATACGGGAACGCACGACAACGAGCCTTTACGAGCCTTTTTGGATTCGATGGGAGAAAAGGAACGTAAGGAATTTGAAGAGATGCTTGAGAAGGAATGCTTGGCGGCGGACGTTCCGTACATCACGGAAACGACGGAAGACGAATGTAAGACAATGATCGAGCTGCTGGTATCCACGAAAGCGAATACGGTCATCGTGCCGATGCACGACGTATTGTGTTTGGGTGAGGAGTCTCGTTTGAATGTACCCTCTGCCGTGTCGGGAAA
>CAZBQP010000085.1:0-5985 GCA_964494075.1 uncultured Clostridia bacterium | reverse complement strand
AGGAGCTGGGCTGCGTGGAAAAAATACCTTGCTAAGGGAGGGGTGCGATGGGACAATGAAGGGGTTTGTCCTAAGGGGGGAGAGTGGGGAGAAAGGTTAAATAATCTTTGGGGTTAGGCAAAAGAGGAAAAAACAGGGAAAGAGCGAAAGGTGTTGCGGCGAGGGCGGAATATGGAGTAAAAAATCATTCAATACGTACATGGTGGCAGCAAAATGAAAAAATCGAGGTCGGAAGACCGACCTCGATTCTGCTTATTGAGCAAGGGCAAGGAGAAAAATGAAGAAAGGCATCAATGGCAACAGTTATTACAAGAAGGGGTAAGCATGGTGGCAAGTGTGCCGTTTTTGTAAAGGCAGAAGAGGAGTCCCAAAATGATGGGCAGTCCGCATCCGCTGAACAGGTTGGAAGAGAAGAAACCGTCTTTCGAACCGAGAATAAGTAAAGCGATAAGAATCCAAAGGGTGACGTTATTACCCTGAGAACAACAACTCATAAAAACCTCCTGTGTTTGCCGCAGGGGTATGTACTTGTTTCCTCTCCGCATACAACGGAAAACCTGCGGTTTTATATTTCTACTACATCATATTCTTAAAGACTCCCGTTTTGTGTACGGAAATCAAAGCTTTTTTGAGAAAAAACTCTTTTTTCACGTTCATTTTGTTGCGAAAAAAAGAAAAATGCGTTATAATAAGGATATATCCTGAAATAGAGCGAACACGCAAGCCGCGGTTTGACTTACCATTATAGAAGGATAAATACATTTTTTTTTACGGATACCCGAAAAGGGATTCGATGGAGGTTATTATGAAACGCGAAGAATTTTTCTCTTCCAGGCGTATCACGGGGATTGCAGTGTTGCTTTCGCTCGTGATTGTGTTACAAGCGGCGCTCGGCTCCATTCAAATCGGCGGCGTGCAGCTTAATTTTTCCTTAATTCCCATTGTGCTCGGTGCGATTTTATACGGCGCAGTTGCAGGAGGAATACTCGGTTTTGCAAACGGAGTGATCGTGCTTATTCAAGTGATCATCGGCGGCGGAAATCCGTTTTATCAGATTATCTGGACGATGACACCCGTTTGGGCTGCACTTACCTGCCTTGTCAAGACGACGGTAGCGGGACTTTTGGCAGGCTGGTTATTTACGATCGTTTCCAAAAAGAACGTGCTGGCGGGCGTGTTTACCGCTTCGACAATCGTGCCCGTCGTAAATACGGCACTTTTTATTCTCGGTTGCCTTTGTATGAATGAAAGCATCAACGCATTTCAGGCGACGATGCCCGATTTTGCAGGTATGAATATGTTCGTGTTCATTCTCGTGGTACTTGTGACGTTCAATTTCTTTATAGAGTTGGCCATCAATTTGGTGGTGTCTCCCTCTTTGTATCGTGTCATCGGGATTTTGGATTCAAAGTTTAAGAAAAAAGAAAATTATCGTGGAGATAAGGAATGATTATTTGTATAGATATCGGCAATACCAACATTAAATATGCCATTTATGACGGCAACGTGTTGAAATTTTCCTTCCGCGTAGCAACGGATTTGAAGAAGACGTCGGACGAATACGGTGCGATGCTCACGAGTATGCTTTCTACAAACGGCGTAGCAGTGAAGGAACTGGAGGGGGGGATCATTTCCTCTGTCGTACCTTCTTTGGACTACACGATCGACAAAATGTGCGATTTGTATTTGCATATTTCTCCCTTGCACGTGGCGCCCGGGTTGAAATCGGGCTTGAATATCCGTTGTGACGATGCACGAGAAGTAGGGGCTGATCGAATTGTAAATTGCGTTTCAGCCATCGTTGGATACGGAGAGGGAGTGCCTATGATCGTCGTGGATTTCGGTACGGCAACAACCTTCAACATTATTAGCGAAAACAACGAATTTATCGGCGGCGTTATTGCACCGGGAATTAAAGGCTCGCTTGATTCCCTCGTCAACGGCACTGCAAAGCTTCCTCGAGTGGAAATTGAGGCACCCAAGAGCGCAATTGCCAAGAATACGGTCACGAATATGCAGGCAGGCATCGTTTTTGGCTTTGCAGGGCTTGTGGAATATATCGTAAAGCGGATTAAGAAAGAACTGAAAGTACCCGTCGTTAAGACGATTGCAACGGGTGGTTTCAGTCAAGTGATTTCCAAAGAGATCGAATGTATCGACGTCGTGGACAAACTGTTGACCTTAAAAGGTTTGAAATATTTATACGATTTGAATGCAAACGAGTGAGTGTATTTTCCCCTGTATTAAGGGGGTAGGTATGCGTTGAATTGAAATAAGAGTGGTGAACAACCATAGTGGAGGATAGCATGACGAAAAAAGTAGGCGTAGCAATTTTAGGACTTGGTGTGGTCGGCGGCGGCACGTATGAGACGCTTGTAAGTCATCATGATTTTTATTTGGCAACCCAACAGGTAGATATCACGGTGGAAGCGGTGCTCGATAAAAATATAGAGCGTTTGAAGACGCTCGGGATTGCTGACGAGATCATTGCAAACAGCATCGAAGAAGTAATCGCAAATCCCAACGTAGACATCGTAATCGAGACAATCGGTGGAATTGGCGTGGCGAAAGAATTTGTTACAAAGGCGCTCCGTGACGGAAAGACGGTGGTCACGTCGAACAAGGAGCTTATCTGTAAATACTCGCACGAGCTTGAAAAGATTGCGAAACACAACCATTGCGGCTTGTATTACGAAGCAAGCTGCGTAGGTGGCGTGCCCATTATTCGCACCCTTTTGGACGGCGTGCAAGCCAACCATATCACGAGCATGATGGGGATCGTCAACGGCACGACCAACTATATTTTGACCAAAATGGCAAACGAGGGCGCAGATTATCAGGAAGTTTTGAAAGAAGCGCAGAAGCTTGGTTATGCGGAAGCGGATCCTACGGCAGATGTAGACGGGTTCGATTCTACCTATAAATTGTCCATTCTCTCTTCCATGGCGTTCCATACGAAAATTCCTTATACAAAGGTGTTCCGTGAGGGGATCAGTAAAATTGACACGCGCGATATTGCGTACGGTCGAGAAATCGGATACAGCCTTAAGCTGCTTGCCATCGGGAAACGTAAGGATAATATGATTGAGGTGCGTGTGCATCCCACCTTTATTCCTTCCAGTCATCCTTTGGCGAGTGTGAACGATTCATACAACGCTGTGTATATGACGGGAGACGCTGTGGATGACGTTATGTTGTACGGGCGTGGCGCAGGTGCGTTGCCGACGGCAAGCGCTGTGGTAAGTGACGTGCTTTATGCGGCGACACATTCGGAAATTCGTTATTCTACCTTCAAGAATACTGCGACGGCGGAAAACAACGTCAAGTTTGTTTCCGATTTCATGAGCGCTTATTATTTGCGCCTTTCCGTTGATGACAGAGCAGGTACGCTTGCGAAAATTACGGGTATCTTTGCAAAGAGCAATGTTTCCATTGTTGAAATCGCACAAAAGGACGAGCCTCGCAATGGAAAAGTGCCTCTTGTCATCATCACTCATCAAACGAAGGAAAACAGCGTGAAAAATGCGGTGGCAAAGATCAATATGTCGGGTGCGGCTACGGTTGAATCCCTCATTCGAGTAGAAGCGTAACGAGACTTGTGAAAGGGCGAGTAAATCGCCCTTTTTTCATAAATGGAGGTAGCAGGTATGCGTGGAGTGGTCATCATCAACGGGTATCCCACCGAAAAGAAGTTTTTTACGCAGGGTGAGAAAATTCAAAATGCCTTGCGCGCTTTCGGGGTGGAGACAGATATTGTCAAAAACGGCGACGTGTTTGCGCTCATGCTGGAAAAGGGCGACGTACAAATTAAAAAGTTTTCGGCGTACGATTTCGTCGTTTATTTGGATAAGGATAAATATTTAGGTGTTATGTTGGAACAGGCAGGCTTGCGCCTCTTTAATAGCGCACGTGCTGTGGAACTTTGCGACGACAAAGCCTCTACCTACCTTGCCTTGCAAGGGAAGGGGATTCGTTTGGCGAAGATGATTCCTGCTCCTCTTTGTTACAATAAAAAGGCGACCGTCAACGAGTTTTTTTTGCAAAACGTAGAGTCGGAATTGAGCTTTCCGCTCGTGGCGAAAACGAGCTATGGTTCTTTCGGCGCAGGCGTTCAACTCGTACATGATATGCAGCAATTAAAAAAAGTGGAACAAAATCTTCTGCATACCCCTCATTTTTATCAGCAGTATGTTAAATATTCAAAGGGGAGAGACGTTCGAGTAATCGTTGTGGGCGGTAAGGCGCTTGGCGGCATGGAGAGACGGGCGCAAGGAGAGGAATTTCGCTCGAATATCGAACTTGGCGGCGTTGGACAAGCGATTGATTTGGACGAAGCCTATATTCGGACGGCGGAACGTGCGGCGAGTGCGCTGGGACTCGATTATTGCGGTGTAGACTTGTTGGAGGGGAAGGATGGGCCCGTGTTGTGTGAGGTCAATTCCAACGCCTTCTTTGAAGGGTTTGAACAAGCCACCGGGATAGACGTTGCGCAGGCGTATGCAAGACATATTATCAATGCGTTAGGTGAGAATTATGATAACGAAAGAAGAAAGTGAGTTGTACGTTCAAATACTCAAAGAGGAACTCGTCCCAGCCATGGGGTGCACGGAGCCTATTTCCATTGCCTATGCGGCGGCGAAAGCCCGTCAAATTTTAGACGATGAGCCTATCTCTGCGGAAGTGGCAGTAAGCCCCAACATCGTGAAAAACGCCAAGAGTGTCACTGTTCCGCATACGGGCGGAATGCGTGGAATCAAGTCAGCGTTTATCGCCGGGCTGGTCGCAGGAAATGCGGATGCAGAGCTTGAGGTGATCGCCGAGGTATCAAAGGCGCAAATTCAAGAAATGGAAAGGCAAAAGGAAGTGTTTCCCGTCAGCGTGATTACGCCTGAAAGTACACGTGTGTTCGATATTGCCGTCACACTCCGTTCCAAGCAGCACGAGTCTTTTGTGAGAATTGTGGACGAACATACCAACGTCGTGTGTGTGAAACGAGACGGAAAAATTCTTTTTGAACGCACGGTGGAAGATAGGCAAAAGGCGGATAAGAGCGGGCTTACCGTGCGGAAAATTTTGGATTTTGCCGACAGCGTACATATCGACGAGGTTCGGAAGACGCTCGATCGTCAAATTGATTACAACATGGCGATTGCGGAAGAGGGATTGAGAAATGAATATGGGGCAAACGTGGGCAAAGTGTTGCTTCGTTCCTATCAGCCGGATATTAAAATCACGGCGAAAGCGTACGCAGCGGCAGCAAGCGATGCTCGTATGAACGGTTGCGAACTGCCCGTGGTCATCAACTCGGGGAGCGGCAATCAAGGTATTACGGCGTCCGTGCCCGTTATCGTGTATGCGAGAGGGTTGCATTGCTCGGAGGAAAAGCTCTATCGAGCTCTTTGTGTTTCCAACCTGGTCACCATTCATTTGAAGGACGGCATCGGTGCGCTTTCGGCGTATTGCGGCGTGGTTTCCGCAGGTGCAGGGGCGGCTTGCGGCATCACCTATTTGCTGGGCGGCGGCGAGGCGGAAGTGTCTCATACTCTCGTCAATGCGCTTGCCATTGATTCGGGCATTATTTGCGACGGTGCGAAAGCCAGTTGTGCAGCGAAGATCGCAACGGCAGTGGAAAGCGGACTGTTAGGACTGAATATGTACTACAACGGCAACGAGTTTTTTGCCGGCGACGGCATCGTGAAATCGGACGTGGAGGGGACGATTAAGAGTGTGTCGCGCTTGGCTCATAACGGCATGAGAGAGACGGACAAAGAAATTATCCGCATTATGTTGGAAGGGAATTAAAAAGTCAACGCTTTGATTATCAATTCCTTTCGATAAATGGGAAATATTTGAAAATAGGAAATAAAATCGACGTGTCTATTTTTGGGAACGTCGATTTTTGTTTTAGAAAGTGAAAAAACGGCGCATACTTATTCGTATGGGAAAGTTACGTGCCGCCTATCGGTTTTTGAGAAAAAAGTACGA
>CAZBQP010000084.1:0-6035 GCA_964494075.1 uncultured Clostridia bacterium | reverse complement strand
AAAAAATGAGGGGAAAATTTGGCGAATGTATTGCTTTTTGGTCGAAAGAGTGTTATAATAAATATGGTTACGGTAATAGAATGATGATTACAAAGGAGAAAAGTATGATTAAAAAAGTTTGGAAAAGATTAGTTGCCTGCACAATTGCGATAGTCATGGCGTTTGCGTTGAGTTCTTGCTCGGTAATTCGTTTGCTTGGTATGATTTTTAGCGGATTGATCGACAGCACGCCCGAGCTTACGTTGGAGTATACCCTCACGCAAGAGGAAGTGAATGAGTTCCACCAACTTGCAGATGAATGTGAAACGTTAGGTTTGCAAGGCACGGACGTGTGGGCGCTTTCCGAAAAGATGATGGATATGAATTCCCTTATGCAATATATCGATGCACAATCCACCATCGGATATTTGGAATATTGTATGGATCAAGCCGATCCTACGGCACTTGCTCATTATGAAGAATCGGAGGCTGCATACATGGGTGTGCGGACTCGTTATTTATCACTTTTGAAAACGCTTGCGCAAAATTCGCCGATTAAAGACGAACTCTTTTCGGGTTGGTCGGAAGAGGATATGAAAATGCTCTTTATCGACAACGAAAAGATCTCCGAAATTCAGCTTTCCAACAGTGAACTTCAACGTAAATTTTATGAAATCGACAGGGAGAGCGAAACGTGGTCGGAGGAAGTCGCTTATCTGTATGAGGATCTCGTAGAGAATAATCAGACGATGGCGAAAGAGTACGGATATAAGAATTATTACGATTTTGCATCCGATTTGATTTACGGTCGTAAATACACCAAGCAACAGCGGACGGATTTCCGTGGATATGTGGCGGAATATATCGTGCCGTTGTATAAAACGGTCAACGCACAGTTTGAGACAGTTGCAAGTTCTCTCACGTATGCGCAAAAGGTGGAATACAATGCGATTTTTTCCAACAGCTCTTATTTGAACTCGTACATGGGTACCTTCAATAATTCAATTCGCAATAAGATGAACAATATGTTCACGCTGGAAAACGCTGCTATTTACGGAACGAGCGACAATGCTTTGCAGGGTGCGTTTACGACCTATATCGACTATTTTCAACAGCCTATCGCCTATTTCGGTCCCGGTTATCAAGATTTGTACACCGTCGTGCACGAATTAGGGCATTACACCGCCTATTATTATTTTGACGGCTCTACGTTGCCTTATGATTTGGCGGAAGTCCATTCTCAGGGGAATGAGTGGTTGTTCACTTCCTATTTGAAAAATGAAGAGTGCTTGAAGGGGAATATTTCTTCTACCGTGTTTGATGCGCTCTATCTCAATAATTTGATAAGCAGTATTCGTACGGTGTTGTACGCCACCGTCGTCGATCATTTTGAGGAACTCGTCTATACGGCGGAAGTGCCTGTGGCGATGAATGAATATGCGACGGTTATGGAGAGCGTTTGTGCACAGTACGACGGACTGTTAGACGTCGTTACGGGGTTGATCGCACCTTTCGCTTACGCCCAGCACGTCACCATGACTTCTCCGGGATATTATTTAAGTTATGCCACCTCGCAAATCGCTTCAATTGGTATATACGTGCTTGCTGAAGAGCAGGGGTATGAAAAGGCTGTGAAAGCGTACACGCTGTTGCAAGAAGGCATAGACCGTGAGGCAACCTTCACCGCAGCAATCACACAGGCAGGATTGCTCAGTCCCTTTGAAAAGAGTACCTATACAAAGCTGCAAGAAACGTTTGTGAAAGGGGAATAATCATTCGGTTGTTAAGATTCGAAAAGCCGTCGCTTATATTCAAGCGGCGGTTTTTATTTGCACTTACAAATTTAAGAAACTCGCTGTATTCGTGAAATGTTTGTGGGTGCCTTATATTTTGAGAATGCAGATGAAGTTCGCTGACGATTTTTTTGAAAAGAGTCGTTTGAGGAATTGACAATTGATTGAAATAACATTATAATAGTATATATATCCATGAAGGAGAATATTGACATGTATCAGATCGTCGGTAAAAAATCGCTGAATCCTACGGTGACGCAAATGGAAATTCTTGCGCCTTTTGTGGCAAAAAAAGCTTTGCCCGGGCAATTTGTTATTTTACGAGTTGACGAGGACGGGGAACGAATTCCGCTCACCGTTGCAGGCTATGACAGAGTGAAAGGCACGGTGACCATCATTTTCCAGATTGTCGGCGCTACTACGGAAATGCTTAACCATAAAAAAGTGGGAGAGAGTATCCCCGACTTTGTCGGACCTTTGGGACGTCCTACGCATACGGAAGGCTTGAAGAAAGTATGTGTGGTAGGGGGTGGCGTCGGGTGCGCTATTGCCCTTCCCGTGGCGAGGGCGCTTCACGAGCAGGGGGCGGAAGTCACTTCCATCATCGGGTTCCGAAATAAGGATCTGGTTATTTTGGAAGAGGAATTTAAGGCGTGCTCCACGCAATTTCATATCATGACGGATGATGGTTCATATGGAAAAGCGGGCAATGTAGTCACTCCTTTGAGAGCACTTTTGGAAAAGGGAGAAAGCTTTGACGAGGTGATCACCATCGGTCCTTTGATTATGATGAAATTCGTTTGCGCAGCGACGAAGGAATTCGGCGTAAAGACGATTGCAAGCATGAATCCCATTATGATCGACGGCACGGGGATGTGTGGCGGTTGTCGTCTCACCGTAGGTGGAGAAATGAAGTTTGCCTGCGTAGATGGACCTGAATTTGACGGGCATTTGATTGACTTTGACGAGGCGATGAGTCGTTCGAGAACATATGCGGAGTTTGAAGCACGCGAGCGTGAAAGAACTTGTAATCTCTTCAAACAGGAGGTAAGATAAGATGGCGAAAATCAATATGAGTCCGTTAAAAAATCCCATGCCCTCGCAAGATCCGATTGTGAGAAGCGGAAACTTCGACGAAGTGGCGCTCGGCTATACAGCGGAGATGGCGATTGATGAAGCGAAGCGTTGTATCAATTGCAAAAATCGTCCTTGCGTGGCGGCGTGTCCCGTTAATATTAAAATTCCCGAATTTATTGCAAAAGTAGCGGAAGGGGATTTTGAGGGCGCTTATCAAATCATCACGGAAGATTCGTCTTTGCCTGCTGTTTGCGGCCGTGTATGTCCGCAGGAAACGCAATGCGAAGGTAAGTGTACACGTGGTATCAAGGCAGGATGCGAGGCAGTCGGGATTGGTCGTATCGAACGTTTTGTGGCAGACTGGCATAATGCGCATTGCACCACTCAACCCGTACCTGCCCCCCGCAACGGGCATAAAGTGGCGATTGTCGGTTCGGGGCCTGCAGGACTTACTTGCGCTGGCGATTTGGCACGTCTTGGCTATGAAGTGACGGTGTTTGAGGCGTTCCACGTGGCGGGCGGTGTGCTCGTTTACGGTATTCCGGAATTCCGTTTGCCCAAGTCAATCGTACAGAAAGAGGTGGACAATTTGAAGGCGCTCGGCGTAAAAATCGAGACGAATATGGTCATCGGCAGAGTTATCACGATCGAGGAATTGAAAACGGAATACGGCTTTGACGCCGTGTTTATCGGCTCGGGCGCAGGTTTGCCCAAGTTTATGAAAATTCCGGGCGAAAGCTTGAAAGGCGTGTATTCCGCCAATGAATTTTTAACTCGTTCCAACCTCATGAAAGCGTATAAAGCAGATAGTCGCACCCCCATTCAACGAGGTAAATGCGTAGCAGTCGTCGGAGGTGGCAACGTTGCGATGGATGCCGCTCGTACGGCAAAGCGTTTGGGGGCGGAGGTGCATATCATCTATCGTCGAGGTGAAGAGGAATTGCCTGCACGTCGTGAGGAGATTGAGCACGCCAAGGAAGAAGGAATTATTTTCGACCTTCTCACCAATCCCGTCAGAGTGTTGGCGACGGATGTCAGCGATCCTCGTGATCCTGCTTACAGCTGGGTGGCAGGGATCGAATGTGTGAAAATGGAGCTTGGCGAACCGGATGCAAGTGGTAGACGTTCGCCGAAAGTCGTGAAAGGCAGTGAATTTATTATTCCCGTCGATTGTGTGATTATGTCGCTTGGCACTTCGCCCAATCCACTCTTGAAAGCAACAACGCCGGGGTTAGAAACTCGCAAATGGGGAGAAATCGCCGTGGATGAAGTGGGGAAAACTTCCCTTGATGGAGTGTATTGCGGAGGGGACGCAGCAACGGGCGCAGCAACCGTCATCGCAGCCATGGGTGCCGGGAAAGTGGCGGCGAAGGCAATTCACAAGTATATTCAAGACAAATAAACATAAGCGTATGGCAACCGTAAATTTACAGGGAACTAAGTTTTCGTTCAATCTTTTGCCGGCGGGGATTTTTTCCAACGGATATTGGGCGAAAACTGAAATTTCTTTTACAAATGAATATGTCCGCTATCAAAACGTGAATACGGATATTACTCGTGACGAGTTGGAAGACTGGATTTTTGCGATGTATCGCTTGCTTGCAGGTGCATACGGAACGGAGTATAGCCTTTCCTTCGAGAAAGCGGGATTGATGGTAGATTTATGTCCGCACACCGTGGACGGAAAGAAAGTCTCGCGTGAGGAGCGTCGGCAGGAGGATTGTTTGATGCTGCTTCGATTTTTGATGCGCTCGGCGGATAATAAACGCTTTTTGGACGGAGTGCATACCCTTATTTTGCATCGGGAGGAGATAGAAATTTTCGCAGACGAGCTTCGCCGTTCGTTTTATGAAATTTTTGCTCGACACGTACGTGGCAGGGGGAAATATCAATTTGTCGGGGTCAGTCCGCTGGGTTATCACGGTTGTAATTACTGGTATTTAGACGTAAAAAAAGAGGTAAACGCAGGCGACTATATCTGGGTGACGATGGGGAAACACAATCGGGAGCAAATTGTATTCGTGGACAGCGTTCGACGCTGCAACGATGATACAGCACCTTATAATCCATCGCTCGTAAAACAGGTTTTGCGCAAAGCGACGGATGAGGAGATAAAAAACCTGTCATGATTGAGTTGGTTTCGGATAAAAAACAATCCCTGAAGGAGTTTACGGAAAACAATCACGCGCAAGCCGCGTTTTTTTGGAATGCATTGCTCCGTGATCGCGAGATTAAAGTCAACGGGGCGCGCGTAAATAAAGATGTGATGCTTTCCCAAGGTGATAGCGTGTCCTATTATTTGACGAAAAAACAGCTGGAAAAACCTGCGTTTTACATCGTATACGAGGATGAAAATATCCTTGTCGCCGATAAAGAAAGCGGCGTCAATTCCGAGGCGGTGTTTGCTGCATTGCAACGGAAACGAGAATGTTATTTTATTCATCGTCTGGATAGGAATACGAAAGGATTGTTGGTGTTTGCTCTTCATAAAGAGGCAGAGAAACAGTTGCTCTCGGGGTTTAGAGATAGAAAGGTGGAGAAAAAGTATCATGCGCTTTGCTTCGGGAATTTTACGAAGGATCGAGAGATTTTGACGGCGTATTTGAAGAAAGATTCGGAAAGAGCCTTGGTGAAAGTGTTTGACTCGCCCAAATTCGGTGCGGAGAAAATCGTGACGGAGTATGCCGTGTTGGAAAGACGAGGGAGGGTGACAAAAGTGGAAGTGACGCTGCATACGGGAAAAACTCATCAAATTCGTGCACATTTGGCGCATATTGGTTGCCCGATTGTGGGAGATATGAAATATGGCTTTGAGCCGCAAAATCGAGAGAAAAAAGTGACGAGACAATGCCTTGTGGCGAAGAGTTTACAACTTTTTTTGGAGGGTGAGCTCGCCTATTTACAGGAAAAAGAATTTATTTCCCGTTTTGATGCAGAATTGCCGATTTGATAAAAAGGAGAGGGCAGGTACGCATTGAGTATAGAATTTGACGAAGAATTCTATTTATAGAGAGTTAAAAAAGAGAGTGAAAAAATATTTTTTGTAAATTTTCAAAATATTTTGAGAAAGTGACAGAAAATTAATTGACAATATTGTAAGAAGATGATATACTAACATAGTAAAATTCATCTGGCCCGTTGGTCAAGCGGTTAAGACACCACCCTTTCACGGTGGTAACATGGGTT
>CAZBQP010000083.1:0-6044 GCA_964494075.1 uncultured Clostridia bacterium | reverse complement strand
CGCAATCTCTCTATGCTTGTATTCCCAAATTACGTGCAACGTGACAATGCGTTGTTCTTCTTCCGTCAAAATACGTTGCATAAGATCGGTGATCTCATACCTGCCACCCACATTTCCCGTCGTACCAAGATCCATTTCCTCCGTAGGCACTTCTCGGGATTTTTTCTTAATCTCGTTGAGCGCAAGATTTTTAGCAATCTGTAAAATCCACGCAGAGGCGTTGCTGCCCGGTCGATAAGTGTGTATTCCACGTTTCACGTTTAGATACACCGATTGCATGGCATCCTCCGTATCAGCCGCACTATGAAAATAAGTATATAGAAAAGAATATACTCCTCGTTTGGTATGTACGTATAGTTCTTCAAAAGCAGCATTATCTCCTGCCGCAACTCGAACCAAAAGCTTATCCAGCTCTTTCCCTCTCATGTCACCCTCCGTTGCCGAAGCAACCGTTCTCTTTTGTTTCTCTACTTATTAAACAAATCAAGACGCTTTTTTATTGCAACCATTTTCAAAACGTCACGATATAGAAAAACGGGATCGTCGTCATCCCGTTTTTTGATTTTATACAATTGTAACAATATCCGATTCGAATGTATTTTGTCATAGATTTCCCGACGGACATTTACTGCACACAAACGAGCCTCGACAGAAGTCCTATGCGGTAAACGAGTTTCAACAGGAGTTTACTGTGCGTAAACGAGCGAGGAAAAACGCAAGCCTGACGCCGTATTTCGAACAAGATTCTTCGTTTTTTATTTTGTGAGTTTCGCCTTAGCCTTAGCCTTCGCCCTCAACTCGCTGTCCAAAATGCGTTTTCTAATACGCAACGATTTGGGCGTTACTTCCAAAAGCTCGTCTTCGGCGATAAATTCAAGACATTCTTCCAAGCTCATCTTGCTGACGGGAACGAGCGTCAACGCATCATCGCTGCCCGAAGAACGGGTGTTCGTCAAATGCTTGGTTTTGCAGACGTTGACGTTGATGTCGTCGGAAAGGTTGGTGTAACCAACGACCATACCCTGATAAACGGGAGTGCCGGGCGTCACAAAAAGATTGCCTCTGCCCTGCGCATTAAACAGACCGTACGTGACGGCTTCACCCGTTTCAAACGCAACCAACGAACCCGTCGTTCTGCGTTGCATATCACCTTTATAAGGTTCATACGAATAGAAGATCGTGTTCATGATCCCCTGGCCTTTCGTATCTGTGAGGAATTCACTCTTGTATCCAAAAAGTCCGCGAGAAGGCACGGTAAACTCCAAACGCATACGATTGCCGATGGCGTTCATCTGCACGAGCGTACCCTTTCTGTTCCCCATTGCGGAGAATACGGGGCCTGTCATGTCTTCGGGCACGTCCGCAAGGAAACGTTCGATGGGTTCATGAATAACCCCGTCAATTTCTTTATACAAAACTTTGGGAGTGGATACCTGGAATTCGTACCCTTCTCTTCTCATCGTTTCAATCAAAATGGAAAGATGCATTTCCCCTCTGCCGCACACACGGAAGCTGTCCGCATACTCGGTGTCGTTTACACGCAAGGAAACGTCACGAAGAAGCTCTTTATACAATCTGTCGCGAAGCTGACGGCTGGTGACGAATTTTCCCTCTTTCCCGGCAAACGGGCTGTCGTTGACGGAGAAGGTCATTTCCACCGTAGGCTCTTCGATTTTGACGAATTGTACAGGCTCTACGCAGCTCGGTTCACAAACGGTGTCGCCGATGTTGAGTCCTTCAATTCCTGAGAACATGACGATATCCCCAGCCTTTGCCTCTTCGACGAGCACCTTGTCCAACCCTTCGATTTGATAGAGGTTGACGATACGGCAATTTGTTTTCACTCGATTTTCATTATAGTTGCAAAGGGTGACGTTTTCGTTGGCACGAATGACACCTCGTTCAATTCTGCCGATCCCGATACGGCCTACAAACTCGTTGTAATCAATACAGGAAACGAGAAGTTGCCCAGGTGCTTCCACGTCGAGATCCATGGGAGGAATGCTTTCCAAAATGGTGTCAAACAGAGGGTTAAGGTTTTCTTCCTGCTTGTCGGGCGTAAGAGAAGCCGTACCCTGACGGCCGCAACAGTATACGATCGGGCTTTCGAGCTGCTCGTCCGTTGCGTCGAGTTCCATCATCAAAAGCTGCATTTCTTCCACCACTTCGTCAATACGCGCGTCGGGGCGATCCACTTTGTTGATGACGATGATGAGCTTTAATCCAAGTTCCAACGCCTTCTGCATAACGAAACGAGTCTGCGGCAAAGGACCTTCCGCAGAGTCTACGAGAATAAGCGCACCGTTTACCATTTTTAAGACACGTTCCACCTCGCCGGAGAAATCGGCGTGTCCCGGGGTATCTACGATGTTAATTTTCACACCCTTGTAATGTGCGGACGTATTTTTGGCGAGAATGGTGATTCCACGCTCTCTCTCCAAATCACCCGAGTCCATGACTCTATCTTGTACTTGCTGATTATCACGGAATACGCCGCCCTGTGCGAGCATCTCATTCACGAGGGTGGTTTTGCCGTGGTCTACGTGCGCAATAATTGCCACGTTTCTCAAATCTTCTCTGATCATAATAACTCCTTGTACGTAAAACTTTTTTAACTTTATTATTTTAATACTTTTTTGGCAAATTGACAAGAATTTTACATGCGTTTTATAAAAATTTTTTACTCTATATAAAAATTTCTCTCCTTTTTACGGGAGAGAATGCATTTTTACCTTATATCTTTTTTATTTTTTCGTTTTTATATCTTGTAAAGCGAATAATCAACCCGTTGTCTTCTATCGGTTTGCTCTCATCCACGCATACAAAATCGGGGTGAACGTCCAAATTCGGAAAAAACACTTCCGCACCACCGACCGAATCCACTTTGGTGACGAGCGCCTCTTCGCAATAGGGCAAAAGCGCACGATACACCTCGCCGCCGCCGATGACGTACACATCCTCGTTTTCACGTCCTCTCATTTCCTTAAACAGTTCATCGTATGAATGTACAATCACACAATCATCTCGTACCTGCCCCCTTGATAAGACGATATTTACTCTGTTTTTCAAGGGTTTTCCGTTGGGAAAAGATCGCAGCGTGTTTCCACCCATCACCACGACGTGTCCAGACGTGGTTTCACGGAAAAATTTCATATCTTTTGGCAGGGAAAACATCATGCCGTTTCCCTTTCCGATTCCCCATTCCAAGTCCACGTGTACAATCGCTCTTATCATCTTAAAACCTCATTCATCACGTACATGGTACGCTCATTCAAATCGCAACGGGGATTTTTTTATCCAACTTTTCATACTCGTAATCGACGAGCTTAAAGCTGTCCACCGTAAAATCGTAAAAATTGGTTACACTCGTATCCACCACGAGTCGAGGGGCCTTGTGGCGAGGATTTTCCAAAATCTCTTTGACAAGCGGAATATGACGATCGTAAATGTGTGCATCCGCAATGACGTGCACGAGTTCCCCAACCTTCAACCCGGACACCTGCGCAAACATGACGAGCAAGATTGCGTACTGCACCACGTTCCAGTTGTTCGCCGTCAACATATCGTTGGAGCGCTGGTTCAAAATGCCGTTCAGAGTATCCCCCGTCACGTTGAAGGTCATCGAATAGGCGCACGGATACAAATTCATCTCGTGTAAGTCCTCAAAATTGTAAATATTCGTCATGATACGGCGGCTGGCAGGATTATGTTTCAGATCATACAACACCCTGTCCACCTGATCGAATTCTCCCTCTTTATACTTGTGCTTGACGCCGAGCTGATAGCCGTACGCCTTGCCGATGGAGCCGTTTTCATCCGCCCAACTATCCCAAATATGAGAATTCAAATCGTGAATATTATTGCTCTTCTTTTGCCAAATCCAAAGAAGTTCGTCAACGCAAGATTTGAACGCCGTTCTGCGCATGGTGAGAATGGGAAATTCCTCCTGCAAATTATAGCGGTTTACAATGCCGAATTTCTTTACCGTATGCGCCGGCGTGCCGTCTTCCCATCTAGGGCGCACGGCAAGATCGGTGTCCCAAAATCCGTTTTCCATGATATCTTTCATATTTTGCGCAAAAATTTCGTCTGCTTTACTCATACCCTACTCCTCGATTGCTTCTATCAAAAAACTCACGGGACGGAATCCGTCATTACAGGAAATCATTGCGGAACGAGGATTTTTCATCCAGCCGTCGTAAAAATTGCCGCCGCCTGTACAAAGCTCGCACACAAAGTGCGCCATACTCTCCCAAGCACTCTCGCAAAGTCCTTGCGGTCTTTCCCCATTCTCGGAAATAAACGTCTGCCCCACCTCGACGTCGCAAGGCTGTTCGAGCGGGTTTTCATATTTCTCCATCAAATCGGGATAGGTCGTTTTTCGCATCACCGTAATTTTAATCTTCATAAAAATATTATAACACACGCAAGAAAAATAGTCAAGTTTAGTTCTCTAAAAAACTGCAAACTGTCAAAATTTTCTCACAAAAAGGAACGGAAAGGTATTTTTTGAAACTTTTTTCCAAATTATTTTTAGAAAGCGTTGACAAAACCGCAAAAAACGGGTATTATATTAGTGTATAAATATATTGAAAGGAGATTTTATATCCCATGAACAAAAAAACAGTTAAAGATATCGACGTAAAGGGCAAAAAAGTCCTCGTTAGATGTGATTTCAACGTACCCATGAAAGACGGTGTCATTACCGATGAAAACCGTATCATCGGCGCACTTCCCACCATTCAGTATTTGATGGAACAGGGCGCAAAAGTCATTCTTTGCTCCCACATGGGCAAGCCCCACAATGTTTTCGATTCCAAAGTGGAACTCAATAAGAAGGAAAAAGCAAAGGTTGCCGCTCTTCCCGAAGAAGAACAGGCTGCTGCTACTGCTGAATTCTTGGAAAAAGCAGCAAAAGACGTCAAGAAACTTTCCCTCGCTCCCGTTGCAGCAAGACTTAACGAACTTCTCAACGGCAAAGTAACCTTCGCAAACGACGTAATCGGCGAAGATGCAAAAGCGAAAGTTGCCGCTTGCAAAGACGGCGAATGCGTACTTTTGGAAAACCTTCGTTTCCACAAGGGCGAAGAAAAGAAATTCCCCGAATTTATGGAAGCGCTTGCAAGCTACTGTGAAGTTTACGTCAACGACGCATTCGGTACGGCACACCGTTCCCACTCCTCCACCGCAGGTATCGTGGAAGCAGGGCTTGTGAAGACGGCTGTTTGCGGCTTCTTGATTGAAAAAGAACTCGAAGTCATGGCTGATACTTTGGAAAATCCCGAAAGACCTTTCGTGGCTATCCTCGGCGGTGCAAAAGTTGCGGACAAGCTCAACGTAATCTCCAACCTTTTGGAAAAATGCGACACTCTTGTCATCGGCGGTGGCATGGCATACACCTTCTTGAAGGCACAAGGCGGCAAGATCGGTACTTCCCTCGTGGACGACGAAAAGATCGAATATTGCCTCGAAATGCTTAAAAAAGCAGAATCTCTCGGCAAGAAGATTCTTCTTCCCGTTGATACCGTTGCTGCAAAAGACTTCCCTTCCCCTATCGATGCACCCATTGAAACGACGGTTGTTCCTTCCATGGAAATTCCCGAAGATATGATGGGTCTCGACATCGGCCCCAAGACGAGAGCACTCTTCGCAGATGCAGTTGCAAACGCTAAATCCGTCATTTGGAACGGACCTATGGGCGTATTTGAAAACCCCATCCTCGCAGAAGGCACCAAGTCCGTGGCACAAGCTCTTGCAGACGTACACGGCAAAGCAACGACCATCATCGGCGGTGGCGACTCCGCAGCAGCTGTACAAGTACTCGGCTTCGCATCCAAGATGACACACATTTCCACGGGTGGCGGCGCTTCCCTCGAACTCTTTGAAGGTAAAGTGCTTCCCGGCATCGCTTGCTTGAACGACAAATAAGAAAATAACGGAAAGGCGAACTTGTTTCGCCTTTCCTTACCGATTAAGAAAAAACTCAGGAGAAAATTAAAATTATGCGTAAACCTATTATTGCAGGTAACTGGAAAATGAACAAC
>CAZBQP010000082.1:0-6126 GCA_964494075.1 uncultured Clostridia bacterium | reverse complement strand
TCTTATGGCGGCGGCGAGATTGAATATCCCCACCGTATTCGTGTCCGGCGGACCTATGTTGGCAGGCAGAGTGGGGGGAGAAAAACGCTCTCTTTCGAGTATGTTCGAGGCGGTAGGTGCCTATAGCGCAGGCAAAATTGACGAGGGAAAACTCACCGAATTTGAGAGAAAAGTCTGTCCTACTTGTGGTTCGTGCTCAGGTATGTATACGGCAAATTCCATGAACTGCCTGACCGAAGTGCTCGGCATGGGATTGCAGGGGAATGGTACGATTCCTGCCGTCTATTCCGCTCGTATCGAGCTTGCTAAACACGCAGGTATGCAGGTAATGGAGCTTGTAAAAAAGAATATTCGTCCTCGCGACGTTATGACGTCGGCGGCGATCAAAAATGCCGTCACGGCAGACATGGCGCTCGGTTGTTCGACGAACAGTATGCTGCATCTTCCTGCTATTGCCAACGAACTTGGAATTGAATTCGATTTGGACGAGGTTAATGCCATTAGCGAAAAAACGCCGAATTTGTGTCATCTTGCGCCGGCTGGACCTACCTATATGGAGGATTTAAACGAGGCAGGCGGCGTATACGCCGTACTCAAAGAGCTGGAAGGTTTGGGACTTTTGGACACGTCCGTGATGACCTGTACGGGCAAAACGATGGCGGAAAACCTTATCGGTGTTAAAAATTTTGACGAGCAGGTAATTCGTAAGCCTGAAAACGCCTTTGGAAAGACGGGTGGTATTGCTGTGTTGAAAGGGAACTTGGCGCCCGACGGATGCGTTGTAAAGCGTGCGGCGGTGGCACAGGAAATGCTCGTGCACGAAGGTCCGGCAAAGGTATTTGAGAGTGAAGAGGAATGTATTGCCGCCATTTACAACGGCAAAATCGTGAAAGGGGACGTGGTGGTGATTCGTTACGAAGGTCCTGCCGGTGGTCCTGGTATGAGAGAAATGCTTTCTCCCACTTCTGCTATTGCGGGTATGGGGTTGGATAAAGACGTGGCATTGATTACGGACGGACGATTCTCCGGGGCAACGAGAGGTGCATCAATCGGGCACGTTTCTCCCGAAGCAGTGTCGGGCGGCTTAATTGCGTACGTGAAAGACGGGGATCGAATTGCTATCGACATTCCGAATTACTCCATTTGTTTGAAGGTTTCGGAAGAAGAAATTGCTAAACGTAAAGCGGAAATGCCGATTAAGAAAAAGCAAGTGACGGGCTATTTGAAGAGATATGCCGAACAAGTCAGCTCGGCGGACAAGGGCGCAATCATCAATCGTTGACGTTTGCGTGAAAAGTATATCCTTTTCGAAAGGCAAAATAAAAAATTTATCAATGCGGCGGCTATGTATTTGACGCTGCGAAATATGAGCAAGATAGACGCTCAACGCATACATGGTATGTGCGAAGGAGAAAATAATCATGTCTATGACAATGACGCAAAAAATACTCGCAAAACACGCAGGACTTGAAAAAGTGGAGGCAGGTCAACTTATTTTGGTGGACCTCGATCGTGTTCTGGGGAACGACATCACTTCTCCCGTTGCGATTAAAGAATTTGAAAAAATTGGCGCAACGGAAGTGTACGATAAGGACAAAGTGACCATGGTCATGGATCATTTTGCACCGAATAAAGATATTAAGGCGGCAATACAATGTAAAACTTGTCGTGATTTTTGCGATAAATACGAAGTTACCCATTTCTACGACGTCGGACAAATGGGGATTGAACACGCTTTGCTTCCCGAAAAGGGACTTGTCTTGCCCGGAGACGTCGTAATCGGGGCGGATTCCCACACTTGTACATACGGTGCGCTCGGCGCTTTTTCGACGGGGGTTGGCTCTACCGATATGGCGTGTGGCATGGCGACGGGAAAAGCTTGGTTTAAGGTGCCGTCTGCTATTAAATTCGTGTTGACGGGTAAACTCAATCAATACGTGTCGGGTAAGGACGTCATTTTGCATATTATCGGCAAGATCGGCGTGGACGGCGCACTCTATAAATCTATGGAGTTTACGGGAGAAGGGGTTCACTCTTTGAGTATATTCGATCGACTTACCATTGCAAACATGGCAATCGAAGCGGGTGCGAAAAACGGCATTTTCGAGGTGGATGAACAGACGATTGCGTACGTCAAGGAACGTTCTGATCGAGAATTTACCGTATTCAGCGCAGACGCCGATGTAAAATACGACGAGGTGTATGAAATCAACCTTTCGGAAATTAAATCGACGGTGGCGTTTCCTCATTTGCCTGAAAATACCAAGACGTTTGACGAAATCGGGGATATTCCCATTGATCAAGTCGTCATCGGTTCGTGTACGAACGGACATTATAAGGATCTTGCCGAGGCAGCGGAAATCCTCAAGGGGAGAAAGGTTGCCAAACGAGTGCGTGCAATCGTCATTCCTGCGACGCAGGACATCTATTTGAAAGCGGTGGAGAACGGACTTGTAAAAATCTTTATTGAGGCAGGGTGCATTTTCTCTACCCCCACTTGCGGCCCCTGTCTTGGTGGATATATGGGGATTCTTGCCGCAGGGGAGCGTGCCGTTTCCACGACGAATCGAAACTTTGTTGGCAGAATGGGACACGTGGAGTCGGAAGTCTATTTGGCTTCTCCTGCCGTGGCGGCAGCAAGCGCAGTGATGGGCAAGATTGCCGATCCTGCAAAGCTTTGAGGTGAGCATATGAAAACACAAGGTAAAGTTTTAAAATACGGCGACAACGTTGATACGGACGTCATCATTCCTGCCCGTTATCTGAATACGAGCGACAAAAAGGAACTTGCTTCCCATTGCATGGAAGATATCGACAAAGAGTTTGTCAACAAGGTGCAAACGGGAGATATTATGGTGGCAGGATACAACTTCGGGTGCGGTTCTTCGAGAGAACACGCACCGATTGCGATCAAAGAGAGTGGAATTTCTCTCGTGATTGCACGGAGTTTTGCTCGCATTTTCTATCGTAATTCCATCAACATCGGACTTGCGATTTTAGAGTGTAGCGAGGCTGTGGACGGTATTTCTGAGGGCGATTGCGTGGAAGCGGATTTCGACAGCGGCGTGATTTATAATCGCACGACGGGCAAGAGCTTTCAAGCGCAACCCTTCCCTGCATTTATTCAAAAATTATTAAAAGCGGGCGGTTTGGTCGCAGCGATTCAAAAGGGTGTACTTACGTCAGATTGATAAAAAGAGTATACCATGTACGAGGTGAATATGAAAAAATATGCAATCGGTTTATTAAAAGGCGATGGAATTGGTCCTGAAATCGTGGAGAGTGCTGTTCGTGTACTCGAAGAAGTTGGCAAAAAATTCAATCTTGCATTTGAATTTACCCCCTATTTAATCGGCGGTGCGGCGATTGACGCTTGCGGAGAACCTCTTCCCAAAGAAACGGTGGAAGGGTGTTTACGCTCGGACAGCGTATTGCTTGGTGCGGTGGGCGGACCGAAATGGGACACGCTTCCCGGAAATCTTCGTCCGGAGAAGGCGCTCCTTGGTATTCGTTCGGCAATGGGCTTGTTTACCAACCTTCGCCCTGCAAAGCTCTATCCTGCCCTGAAAGGAGAATGTCCTTTGCGTGAGGATATCGTCGAAAACGGATTTGATATCATGATCGTGCGTGAATTGACGGGTGGAATCTACTTTGGGGAACGAGGCTATCGTGAAGGGAAGTACGGCGAAGAGGCGTACGACACCGAGGCGTACAGCCGCATGGAAATTGAACGCATCGCACGAGTAGCGTTTGAGACGGCGAGAAAGCGCAGAAAGAAACTCACCAGCATTGACAAGGCGAACGTATTGGAAACGTCCAGGCTTTGGAGAAAAATCGTTCACGAACTTGCAAACGAATATCCCGACGTCGAAGTGAAAGATATGCTCGTCGATAATGCGGCAATGCAGCTCGTTCGCAACCCGTCGCAATTTGACGTCATCGTAACGAGCAATATGTTCGGGGATATTCTCTCCGATGAGGCTTCGCAAATCACCGGCTCAATCGGTATGCTTCCTTCTGCTTCCATGAATGAAGGGAAACGTGGATTGTACGAACCCATTCACGGCTCGGCGCCTGATATTGCAGGGCAGAACAAGGCAAACCCCATCGCAACGATTTTATCTGCGGCAATGATGCTTTTATATGCATTTGACGAGTATGAGGCGAGCGAAAGTATTGTAAACGCTGTGGATCGAGTGCTTGCGGCAGGGTATCGCACGGCGGATTTGGCGCACGGTGCACCTGCGCTCACTTGTACGGAAATAACGGATAAGATTATAGAGGTGTTGTGATGAAGTGTGAACTACAAAAACTCTATCAACGGCTGTGTGCTTGCGCCGTGTTTCGTGGCGTGTTGTCGCAACCCGTCCTTACGTATTTTGCGAAGTATTGTAAGGCGGAAGAGTTGTTGGAAAAACTCAACGCCTACACCGATTTTACGGCAGAGATTTATGAAAAGGGCGGCAGTTTGACCGAACTTGTGAAAGAAATTGTGTTTGCGGACGAGAACGTGTACGTCAAAGGGGCGGCTCGTGGTGAAAAGCTCTCCAAAAACATTTTGGAAAGTGCGAGAAGGGAATTGTTCGATCTGTCCGACTTTGCTGCATTGCGCAGTGAAGATTTTGCCGTTGATATGGGAGTTTCCGTGAAGGAGTTACCCGTATTTGACTCGGTGAACACACACCTGGGTGCCTTGTATGAAGAAAGACTGAATAATATTCAAAAATATGGCTACGGCATTTTCTCTTCTTCGTCCATGTTCCGACTTACAGATGACAGACGTATTGAGGCGATTGTTAGTGCGGATAAGACCACACTTTCTCAATTTGTGGGATACGAGGATGAACGGCGTCAAGTGATTGAAAACACGAAGGCGTTTTTGGAAAATCGACCTGCCGCCAACGTTTTGCTTTGCGGAGATGCAGGTGCCGGGAAGTCCTCCACGGTAAAAGCGGTGACGAACGCCTTTTTCGGAGAGGGGTTGAGATTGATTGAGCTTAGAAAGGATCAGCTTCGATATTTGCCCGAAGTGATGGCGAAAGTGAACGGCAATCCTTTGAAGTTTATCATTTTCATCGACGACTTGTCTTTTAATCAAAACGACGACGATTTCAGTATGCTCAAAGCGGCGCTGGAAGGCTCGGCAAGCGCAATGGCAAACAATGCCGTGATTTATGCAACGAGCAATCGCCGCCATATTATCAAAGAGAGCTTCTCCGATCGTGAGGGAGACGACGTGCATAGAAACGATACTTTGCAAGAAACGTTGTCGTTGTCCGAACGATTCGGGTTGACCGTGCTGTTCTCTAAGCCGAACAAGGCGCTGTATTTGAAGATTGTCAAAGAGCTTGCCAAGCGTTTTGAAGTTTGCATGGAGGAAAAGGAACTTGAAATTCAGGCGGAGTCTTTTGCGCTTCGCAAAGGAAATCGTTCCGCTCGTTGTGCGGAGCAGTTTATCAACAGTTTGCTATAAAATAGAAGTACCATGTATTTAATGAAATACAAAAAGAGGTAAAAAATGCTTACAATCGACAACGTATATAAAGCCAATCGAGTCTTAAAAAACGTCGCCAGAAAAACGGACGTTATCTATGCGCCTCAGCTTTGCCCCGGGTGTGATCTGTACTTAAAAACGGAAAACTTGCAAATTACCGGTTCTTTCAAAGTGCGTGGCGCTTATTATAAAATGAGCAAACTCACCCCCGAAGAAAAGGCGAGAGGGGTGATTGCTTGTTCGGCAGGCAACCATGCGCAGGGCGTTGCGCTTGCGGCGAAGGAAAACGGGATTAAGGCGGTGATCTGTTTGCCCGACGGTGCGCCTATTTCTAAGGTGGAAGCCACCAAGAGCTACGGCGCAGAAGTTTGTCTTGTGGAAGGGGTATACGACGACGCCTATCAAAAGGCGTTGCAGCTTCGTGACGAGAAAGGGTATACCTTTATTCATCCTTTCAACGACGAGGACGTAATTGCCGGACAGGGTACTATCGGGCTGGAACTTTTGGAAGATTTGCCCGACATGGACGCCGTGCTTGTTCCAATCGGTGGAGGCGGTTTAATTTCAGGGATTGCCTATACGTTGAAAACGCTCAATCCGCACGTGAAAGTGTACGGCGTGCAGGCAACGGG
>CAZBQP010000081.1:0-6171 GCA_964494075.1 uncultured Clostridia bacterium | reverse complement strand
ATCTGTTGATGGACCCCATTTATGCGGCTTCTTTGACTTGGGAAGAAATTCACTATGTTGCGAAAAAAGAAATTCTTAACAACCCTTTGATGGCATTTTTGGCCAGAGGGGTAAAAGCGATCCCGGTAAATCGTGACGGAAACGACGCACGTGGGTTGCTCGATTGCTTCAAGTGTTTGAAAAACGGAGAAAAAATTTGTATTTTCCCGGAAGGAACACGCAATAAAACGGATGCGGAAATGTTACCCTTCCATTCCGGGGCTTCGATTATGGCGATTAAATGCAAAGTGCCAATCATTCCTTTGGTTATTTATAAGAGACCGAAGCTCTTCCGTCGTACGCACGTTTTGTACGGTGAACCCATTGATTTGAGTGAATATTACGACAGAAAACTTTCGGAAGAGGAATTTGCACAGGTGGATGAGATGCTTCGTCAGAGAATGATCGAGATGAAACGAGCTCATACGGAATATTTGAATGCGCAAAAGCAGAAAAAGGCGTAATCGATGGAATTTGTCATAGCGAAGCACGGCGGTTTTTGTAAAGGCGTTCAAAAAGCCGTAGATACCGCAATGGGAATGAATCCCGAAAACACGTACGTATTCGGAGAGATTATTCATAATCCCGAAGTGGTGAATTCAATTGCGGTGCGCGGAATTAAGACGGTAGAGGAGCTTTCGTGCCTTCCAGACGGCGCTACGCTGATTATTCGTTCTCACGGCGTCGGTAAAAAGGAGTATGAATATTGCCGTGCACACGACGTAAAAATCGTAGATTGCACGTGCGAGTTTGTAAAAAGAACACAGACAATCATCGACAGGGAATATCAGCAAGGGAAGACTATCGTGATTATTGGGCAAGAGTCGCATCCCGAAGTTGTTGGTTTGAAAGGTTGGTGCGAGGGAAATGCATATATTTTTTCCTCCGAACAGGACGATTTTTCCGTTTTGGAAGGGAAAAATTGCGTTGTGGTTGCTCAAACGACCGCTTCCGTTGAAAAATTTGAAAAAATTGTAAAAAATCTTAGCAATAGTCGAGTAAAAACACTTGAAGTTTTTCGCACAATTTGCTATACTACTATAGAGCGACAAAATGAGGCACGCGAATTATCCAAAAAATGCGATGCGGTTTTGGTGATCGGAGGGCTGAATAGCAGCAACACAAATAAGCTTTTCGACATCTGCGCAGAGAATTGTTTGCACGTAATTCGTTTGTCAAGTATTGTTGAGCTCGATTATAAAACAATCAAAAATTTTAAGAAGGTAGGTATTGTTACGGGTGCTAGCACCCCTAACGCGCAAACTCAGGAGGTTCTATTAAAGATGGAAATGGAAACAGAAGCAAAAGCAACGATGGCTGAAGTCGTTGCAAACATGGACAGTCAACCCAAGTTCAAAAAAGGACAGTTGATTACGGCTACGATCTCGTCGGCAGACGACACGGGTGTTGCAGTATTGCTCCCCCTTGCAAAGAAGGAAATCATCCTTGATAAGGATGAAGTAGACTGCGAAGTTTACAACAAAGATGACTTCAATGCAAAGCTCGGCGAAGAACTCGAATTGATGGTTGTTGCAATCAATCCCGTCAAGCTTTCCCAGAAGCAGATCAAAAAGATCAAGGAAGAGGAAGCAATGCTCGCTGATATTCAGGCAGGCAAAGAATTCGAAGTCGCATGTACCGGTTTCAACAAGGGCGGTTTGACGTCTGAACTCGGTTCTTACACCGTATTCGTACCCGCACGTGAAATTCGTATGGGTTACGTAAAAGAACTCGACAAATACGTAGGCAAAAAGCTCCGTTTGAGAATGATCGAGATCAAGACGGAAAGAAGAAAAGAAATCATTGCTTCTCAGCGTGTGATTATCGAAGAAGAAAAGGCTGCAAGAGATGCTGCAAAAGCTGCAAAAGAAGCAGAATTCTTCGCTTCCATTCATGTTGATGACGTAGTGGAAGGTAAAGTTGAAAGAGTGACCGCATTCGGTGCGTTCGTATCCGTAAACGGTTTCGATTGCCTTGCGCACATTTCCGATCTTTCCTGGACGGGTGTTAAATCGGTTTCCGACGTGCTTGAAATTGGTCAGACGTATCAGTTCAAAGTACTTAAAATTGATGAAGAAAACAAGAAAGTTTCTATCGGTTATAAGCAGCTTCAGGCTCAGCCTTGGGAACTCGCTGCAGATAAGTATGCAGAAGGCGACGTAATCCACGGCAAAGTTGTAAGAATCGTACCTTTCGGTGCATTCGTAGAAGTGGAAAAAGGTATCGATGGTTTGGTACACGTTTCTCAGATTTCTCACGAATTCCTCGAAAATCCCACGACGGCTCTTACGATTGGTCAGGAAGTTGACGCAAAGATTTTGAAGCTTGATTGCGCAGAGAAGAAGATGACTCTTTCGATCAAAGCGCTTGAACCCAAGCCTGAAAATCTTGAAAGAAAGCCCAGAGCAGCAAAAGCTGAAGACGGCGAAACGAAAGAAAGAGCTCCTAGAAAGCCCAGAGTTGCTAAACCCGCTGATGAAGTAACTGAATGGAACGAAGGCGGTTTGGGCGGTGTATCCATCGCAGATCTTTTGAACAAGAACTCCTGATTGTTTTAGGCAAATACTATTTCATATAAAAAAGAAGTCATTCTTAGGTGATTAAGAATGGCTTTTTTTGTGTATAAATAATTATTCGAATAATTTGACAAGGAGAAATTACTTATGGAAAAGCAAGGAAAAATTCAAATATCCAGCGAAAATATGATGCCCATTATTAAAAAATGGCTGTACTCGGATAAAGATATCTTTTTAAGAGAAATCGTATCCAACGGCGTAGATGCCGTTACCAAACACAAAAAACTTGTCGATATGGGCGAGGCGGAAAAGGAAGATCATTATGCGATCAAAGTTTTCGTCGATGAGCAGGCAAAAACGTTGACCGTAGAAGATAACGGGATTGGCATGACAGCAGAGGAAGTTGAAAAATATATCACGCAAATCGCCTTTTCCGGTGCTTCAGACTTTTTGCAGAAATATGAAAATGCTTCGGGTGACGGGATTATCGGACACTTTGGTTTGGGGTTCTACTCTGCATATATGGTTTCTGAGAATATTGAAATTTATACGAAGAGCTACAAAGACGAGCCTGCAGTCAGATGGGTATCAGACGGGAACTCCACGTATACCATTTCGGAAACGGACAAAGAGGAGAGAGGCACGAAAATCGTAATGCATTTGGCAGAAGGTGAGGAGGAATTTCTCAAAGAATATCGCATTCGTGAGTTGCTTCGCAAGTATTGTTCCTTCATGCCCGTGGAAATTTATCTGAGTCCCAAGGGGGATGACTCGGATAAGGCAATCAACAATACGAACCCTCTCTATTTGAAAGATCCGAAAGATTGCACGGACGAGGAATACAAAGAGTTTTATCGTGAATCCTTTATGGATTACAATGAACCTCTCTTTTGGATTCATTTGAATATGGATTATCCGTTTAGACTGAAAGGAATTTTGTACTTCCCTCAAGTCAAGAAAAATCAGGTACAACTTGAAAAGGGGCAAGTTAAGCTCTACTGCAATCAAGTTTTCATTGCGGATAATATTAAAGAAGTCATTCCTGAGTTTTTGATGCTGTTAAACGGGGTCATTGATTGCCCTGATATTCCTTTGAACGTCTCCAGAAGTTTTTTGCAAAACGATCGCCAAGTTCAGAAAATCTCCAAGCATATCATCAAGAAGGTGGCAGACAAGCTTACCTCTTTGTTCAATAACGATCGTGAACGCTATGAAAAATGCTGGAATGACATCTCTACCTTTATAAAATTCGGCTGTATCAAAGAAAATGACTTCTATGAAAAAGTAGAAAAGATTCTTATCTTTAAAAATTTGAACGGCGAATATAAGGCGCTCGATGAATTGTACGGAGAAGAGCTTACCGATGAAGAATTCAATAAGGGAACGCAACCTAAAGCGATTTATTACGTATCGGATGAAGTGCAGCAAGCTCAATATATTTCCATGTTCAAAGAGGCAAATTTGGATGCAATCCTTTGTAATACTCTGATAGATCCTCATTTCTTAAGCTTTATTGAATATAAAAATCCCAGAAAGTGTCATTTCGTGCGCATCGATGCGGACATTGACGGCGCTTTGAAAGAAGATGCGGTGTCGGAGGAAGAAAGCAAAGATATCATTGAGTTGTTCAAGAAACACTTGGTCAATCAAGATATCAGCGTAAAAGCGGAATGCTTCAAGAGCGGAAAACAGCCTGCCATAGTCAACGTGGATGAATTTATGCGTAGAATGTCCGAAATGAATGGATTTTATGGCATGGATGAGACGGATGCGACGAAGAATGCGACGTTGGTATTGAATGTTACTAACCCCATCATCTCAGGATTGCTTTCGCAACCCGAAGAAAAACAAAAAGTTATCATTAATCAAGTTTACTATATGGCAATGCTTTCTTATAAGAAGCTTTCGCCTGAAGAGTTGTCCGATTTCATGACGAAGAGCGCAGAGCTACTCTACGAATATAGCAAATAATTTCATTAATATAAGAAAAAATACCTTCCGATTGGAAGGTATTTTTTTATGATCATTCGTTCTATTTGATAGACAAGCTGCATAAAATATAACAAATGTTAGAGTTTTTACCGCAAAAAATCAAAAATGGCTTACATTATGTCAATTTGCAATACGTTTACGAGTTGCGTTTGCGTGTAAATAAGCCGACAACTATCAACTGGAAGGGAAAATATCGGTATTTATGCGAGTTTGGCTTGACTGAAAATCGGCAAAAAGCCATCGTGTGTACGTCGGAGGATTTATCCGATTGTATTTATCGAGCAGGTGCGTATTCCGTATATTCGGTTGAAGAACAATTAAAACAAGGTTTTTTAACAGCTGCAAACGGGGAGAGAATTGGCATTGCAGGTGAATACGTGTTGGATAAGGGACAACCTCTTGCTTTACGAAACTTTAACGGACTTTGTATTCGTGTGCCACATGAGGTGCTCGGCTGTGGGGGAGAGATTTATAAAATATGTATGTCTGACAAAGTAGGAAATGTATTATTAACATCTTCTCCAGGGTTGGGGAAAACGACGATTTTACGTGATTTAGCAAGGATATTGAGCGAAAACACCAAAAAGAATATTCTGATTTGTGACGAGCGAGGGGAAATATCGGTTGGGAATATAGGAGAAGGTTGCGATATAATTAAATATTCAAGCAAGGAAATGGCGTTTGAGGCAGGAATTCGTGCTATGCGTCCTGATATTATCATCACCGATGAGATCACGCTTCACGACCTGAAGGCGATTGAAAAAGCGGTTTTTGCAGGTGTTCAAGTGATTGCGACGGCGCATTATACGGAAATCACACGCATATCCGAGCCCTTTTTCGATTTATTTGACTATTTTGTGTTGTTGGAGGAAAGAGAGATTGGGAAAATCAAGGGAATCTATAACAAACGAAGAGAGGAGTTATCGGGTGTATGTTAAAATTTCTATCTGGCATAGCAATTATAGCTTTTATGACTTTTTGCGGATATTTGCTGTCTCGAAAATATCGCCGACGAAAAGAGTTTTTTTCGCAATGGAAGGAGTTTAACGAACGTTTTTTGACGGAAATTTCCTATTATCGGCGCCCCATTCAAGAGTTTATCGGGGATTATTCCTATCGAGGAGAATTTGACGCTCTTCTTCAGAGCTTTTCTCAAAAGCTTCAAGAAGAGGAACAAAACGGAATGCTTACGGAAGACGTGGAGTTTGCTTTTCTGAAATCGGACGAAAGGCGAGGGGTGGAAGATTATTTTTTGATGCTGGGAAAAGGGGATAGCGCTTCGCAAAAAGCTTATTTTTCCGCCATCAAAGACACTCTTTCCAAATGGCAGCAAGAAACAGCGGAAAGTTGTAAACGGTATGGAGATTTGTATATCAAAATGGGATTTTTATGCGGTCTGCTCCTTTTGATATTGATTATTTAGGGGGGCAACCGATGGATATTAGTATTTTATTCAAAATTGCGGCAATCGGCATGATTGTTACGGTGATTTGTCAAGTGCTCAAAAAGTCCGATCGCGACGATATTGCAACGTTGGTGAGTATCGTAGGGTTCGTGATCGTGCTTGCCGTGGTCGTGGGTATGGTCGGAGATTTGTTTGAGGAAATTCAACAGATTTTTCATT
>CAZBQP010000080.1:0-6184 GCA_964494075.1 uncultured Clostridia bacterium | reverse complement strand
GCCATAGGCACTTTGGCAAGTTGCTCTCTCAATTTTTTGCAACGCTCGGGGTCAACGTTCGGCTCATTGATGGCTTCGATCAATGCCTTGCTCAGCTTTTCTTTCATCTGCGCCGCCGCCTTTTTCGTGAAAGTAACCGCCAAAATCCTGCCAACGTCACCACCATCTTTGATTTGGTCAATAATCTTTTGAATCATGACCGTCGTCTTTCCGCTCCCTGCGGATGCGGAAACGAGCGTCTTCCCTTTCGATTTAATTGCATCCTTTTGTTCTTGAGTGTAACTCATGCTTTCCCCTCCCGCTTTTCTTTGGCGATTTTCGCAATCACGCTCGGCTTCACCGATTCTGCCTTACGAACCTTCGACACTCCTTTATTGAAACCGCACATACCGCCGTACTTACAAATTTCGCATTTCCCTTCATAAGGTGCTGCGGCAATAAAGCCTTCTTTTAGTTCCTGACAGCCCTGTCGTGACACGTGCACCGAATAATCCACGAAATCACGGAAGGTCTCCTCGTCCATGACGCGCGTCGTGCTCGCACTATTTTTCAAAGCGGACGGGAAAAATTCACTTACCACTCTCGGATTGTCTTTGGAAAGTGTCGTATCTCCGCACAACACTGCCTCTTCGCTCCCGTTCATAAATCCCATCATGCGGAATCTACCCTCGTCGTCCTTCTTATAGCTGACAACTGCAGGGAAGTAAAAGACGCCGGCAGGTATGCGTTCACCTTTCAACTCGGACATATACAGCTCCATTTGAATTTTACGACCGGTGTAATATGCGGTTGAGGAATCGTCGATTGAACCTGTCTTATAGTCAATGATGCGCACATATTTATCCGTGCCGTCCATACGATCCACCTTGCCGTTAAAGAACTCGCCGTTCACCCAAGTTTCCGTACTCTCTACCTTAAACATGGAATTTTTAATCTGTCTGTACGCTGCTACGGCAACGTCGGCGCTCTCTTTCAAGAGCGTTTCCGAAAAATGCAATCCGGATGCGGTGTCTTGCTGCATGGCGTACACGGACGTTTGCAACAGTGCCTCCCCCTCTTTCATTGCGTAAGCACGAAGATCCTCTTCTGTTTCAAACTCGTCTGTTTTCACCGTCGTCTTTTCAAGCAAGAGGTGTACAAAATTCCCCGTATCCATAGAAAGCACCGTCGCTTCTTCACGATCTTTCAATCTTAATCCCTTGCTTGCAAAATGGCGGAACGGGCAATCGAAATACGCTTCCAACGTAGTGGGGGACACTTTCCCGTTGGAGAAAAAGAGTTCTTCCCCTCGTTCAATGCAGACATGCCCATCTCGTTCACGCAAATAATCGTCCTTTTCCGTTACACTCAATTTATCAAGCGCAGTGTACAGCGAGGAATATTCCAGATTGTTGTCCGCTTTTTTCCCCTCGTATTCATTCTTCTCGATGAGAAGTTGCCGAATGGCGGGCACAGGTGCAGAACAACGATAGGCAAAATCCTGCTTCGCATACTTTTTCGCACGTGTAAACTTCTTCTTGCTGTTGGGATTTTCCACATCACGAAATAGAGTATCAATATAGCGGAAGACGTCACTAAGGGAGGGTTCACTCCCGTCTGCAGTCAAAGAATAGGTGAGGTAAAGTTCCTCTGTAAATGAGCAAAGATTGAGGCAAGTACTCTCTCGAGCACGAAGGTTCACCTCAGCCACGGTAGGCTCCAACAACGTTTTTACCTCGGAAAGCAACTTAATTTCCTCGTCCGACACGATAGCGGTGTCGGTAGACGTTCTGGGCACGGCGTCCGTCATCCCCATCGCAAAAAGAATACGAGTATTTTCAATTCGACTATCTGTCAAATCGCCGATAAACACCGCATCCGACTTCAACGGAATCAAGGATATTTCCGTCGCATCCAACCCGTCTTTGAGCACCGTTTCAAACTCCGCAACACGCATTTCTTTGCCACCCGTAAGCAACTCCGCTTCCGAGAGCACTCGTTCCAAAGCGCTGTAAATTTGCGCCAAATACCCTTTTTGAGCCACGTCGTCCAAGCTGTCTGCCAACGCATTCAGTTTTTCTTCCACCTCAAAATCGACGAGGATTTTTCGCACCGCCGCACAGTAATCCCTACCATGCCCCCTATCTTTGATGCCGCTTGTCGCCAAAAGTAGACGTTTTTGCGCCTCTTCCAGACTCGGAATGTCGTAGGAGGATTCCACCACTTTCCCCGTTTTAATCGGTCTTTTCGCACCGCCACGATAGTTGGCGAATTTCATTAAGTAATTTCTATATTCGTCGCTTTCCCCAAAAAACACGTTTTGCGCAAGCGATTGCACGGACGAAGGAGAGAATCGTTCACGAACCGTCCGCAAACAATCAAGCAAAAAGCGGCTGACGGGATGACGTCGTAACGAGCGTTTTTCGTCCACAAAGCAGGGAATTCCATATTCCCCAAACGCCTTTTTCAGCGACAACGAATATCCAGCCACGTCGGATGCAAGCACGGACACATCTCGATAGCGAAGGTCGGGATTTTCCGCCATCGCTCGACGAATTTTGACAGCAACGTACTCTGCCTCCGCCTGTTTATCCTCCGCCTCAAAAATATGAATATGCTCCGTGAACGTAGACATGGGTGGCTTCAATGGATTAAAAAGTCCTTTTCTTAAAATTTCAGCTTCCCCTTCCAACGGTTTGCCCAACTCTCGAATCTGCACCTTTCCGTACTCGCCGCACACTCGATAAAAAGCGTCCGCCGCACGGTTGGTGTACAAATCCTCTTTCCCTGCGCAGAAAACGCCGATGACGTTTGCCGCACTTTCGCACACCGCGCGTATCGTCTCACGTGCCTGCGCCGTAAAAGACGGATAGCAAAGAAAGAACACGTTCACGTGTTTCAAGCTCTTATCCTCACGAATACGTGCCGGCAGCAGGGAAAGATATTTGCTTTCGTCTACAAAGCCGCCTTTTTGCAAAAACTCCGTATACCCCTCGTAGATAAGCGCCAAATCGGCTATTTTTTTCTTTAATACGTCGTCGGTAAGCTCCCCACAACCACTTGCGAGAATTTCGGGAGTAATCTCCGATGCGGAAAGTTGCGCCAACGTCTCGTAGATACAACGAGCATGATTGCCTATACCGCCGAGCGTTGTGAAGCACTGCAATTTTTTCTCCCGTTGCAGGCGAGTCATCACCTCACCCACCGCCATAACCGAGCCTTGCTTGCTGAGCACTCGTTCTTCCGTTTTCATAAAACGGGCGAAGGTGGAAACACTCGAACGGAAGGTTCCTCCCAAGCGTTGTAAGAGGGCTCGTTCGGCAAGCAAAGTGAGCCTGTCCTCGCAAAAAATGAGGTTAGTCCCTCCCTGCGCTTCGTACGCAGCTGCGTAATCCGCCATGACTTCCATACATTGTGACAGCGTATAAGCTTTCAAAACAGCATTCATGCAAACCCTCCAAATTTATCAACATTCCGCTACTTTTGCAATTCCTTATATACCAAAGAATAAGACGAACTCAATTTCTTATCATACGTTTCAGGTCAGTTTGTATTATTCTTTTATAGTATACCATATTCCTCGTCCTAATTTCATCTTTTTCATCAATATTTTTTAAGAAATCGGCAAAAATTTTTTACAAATGCAAAAAAATATGCTATACTATATAAGAATAAGAGAATAAAGGAACATAGAATTTATCATGACCGCAAAAAAAATCATATCTATCATTGCACTTGCGCTGACAACCTCTCTATTAACCGCTTGCAGCGGCGCACAAAAAATCACCTTCAATCCTTATTGGAATTCCGATGTTTTTAGTTCTGAAAATATCCATGAAGTTTTGAAATACGACGTACGTTTTGAAAAGGGTTCGAGCTACGGCTACGAGCTGAATTACGTCGGCTCCTATACGACAACCCTTCAACGCCAAACGACCGCCGAGGGATATTACTACTATCTGTACGAAACCGAGCTTTCCATGGACGTCACCTATACGTTGGGCGAGGAGAGCACAACACTCACCGACCATGTCATGACGGAAGTCACTTTCCACACCGCAGAGAACGGGCTTACCCCCATCTCTTCCAGAAAATCGGTGGTAAGCTCTTCCCCTTTACCCACACAAAATCCTACAAGTCTTGACGATTGCTATCAAACTTACGCCTATGAGCTGACCACCACGTACGAAGAAAACACGGGCACCGTAACCCTCACGCAAAACGACAAGACGACTGAGCAGCGCTTCACCCTCGACAATGACTTGAGCTACCTTGACAACGAACAGTTACTCCTGTCCCTGCGAGCAATATCCACCAGCGTAAGCTCGGCACAACTGTCAGCATATAGTCCGTTCACGTCAAGCGTACAAAAGATTTCTGTCTCCTTCGACAACGGTTCGGAAGGGAAATTTGAATTTTATAAAGACGGAACTGCCGTCTCGCAGACCATTTCTTATCGTCCCGTGCAAATGCAAATCAACGATAAAAATTCGGGATTTGCGCAAACGGCATGGATCGCCAAACCGACCAACACAACCTCAAACACCCACCGCAACGTCATACTTCGCTTGGAAACACCGATCTATCAAGGGTTTGGCACTTTGATTTACGAGCTGACCAGCGCCGATTATTTATAATAAATTTCAAAAAAATTCAATGGTGCGAGAAGCACTTTCCCTTACCCTTTTTATCAACAATTACGTCAATAAAAACGAGGCTTTGTATACGCAAAGCCTCGTCACTTTTTCTCTATGGAAATATACAAAACGTTTCGAGTATCGGGGGTGACTTTCACCTTTTCGGAAATTTCCACACCGCAGATGACGTACACTTCCTCCCCCTCCGCAATCACGGGAAAATATTCACGCTCACCCACGGGCGTCTTTGCCTCATTGAAAATCTTTTTCAAGCTCTTTTTTCCGCTTCCGAACCGCTGCATATAATCCCCCTCCCGTCGAAAACGGAAGATGGCATTTTCAGGAATCTTATCCCCGTCCACACGAAGAATCTTTTGTCCGTCTTTCGAGGAATACAGCGGAACATTGGAGATGCTCACTAAATACCTGCCCCCGTCAAATCCCGTTTTATTAAACCTTTCTTCTTTCCCTTTTGCCGCCAACGGAAGGGATTTTTTTACGTAAAATACAATTCCCTTCTCACGTTTTTCCGCTTCCACTCCTTGGGGAAAAGTCTGTTTGGAGCCACGTTCCAGCGTCTGCAAACGATAGGCATTTTCCAAATGCAACGCCGTATAATCACGCACCACCCCCAGCTTTTTCAACGCAATCAAGCAAGCTCGACGAAAAAGAGGTTTCTTTTCACAAAATGCAATGGTGATTTCTTCCTGTTCAATACGCAAAAGCGATTCAGCAAGCTCGTACAGAAGTTCGTCGTCCTCTTTGGCAAGCCTTGCAAAACGCACGAGGTTATTCGCCGCCCCGGGCACTGCCTCTTCCAACATTGGCAACACGTCAAGCCGCAACTTATTCCGTGTAGCGTATCGTTCAAAATTCGTTTTATCCTCTCGCCACGAAAGCCCTTCTTTCCGTGCATACCCTTCGATTTCTGACCTCGTCCACGTCAATAAGGGACGCAGCAAATATCCGTTCAACGCAACCATGCCCCCTACGCCCGTCAGCGAAGTACCCCGACTCAACCGAAAAAGCACCGTCTCCGCTTCATCGTCTGCATGATGGGCAAGCGCAATTAAATCCGCCTTTTTCCCTTGCACGATGGAAGCAAAACATTCGTATCTAAAATTTCGTGCCGCCGTTTCCAAACTCACTTTTTCTTCCTTGGCACGCTTTGGACAATCCTCAAAAAACACCTGCAAAGGCACCTGCCATTCTGCGCACAGGTTCTCCACGAAGCGCATATCCTCCACACTTTCTTCGCCACGAATACCGTGCTCGCAATGCACCGCCGAAAGGGAATATCCGCACTCCCTCTCCCGAGACTTCAAATAGCGGAGCAAAACCACGGAGTCAATTCCTCCGCTCACCGCTACGCATATTTTCTTTTGTCTACATTCATGCAAATCCATACGTCAAGTATAGCACAGTCGAATAAAATTTGCAAGAATTTTCACCGACTTTCTTGCCCCCTTACTTATTCTAAAGAAAAAATACGAGCAAAAATTTTTTTTAAAAAAAATGAAAAAGAAACAATAAAAAAGATTGATAAACAATACTATGCGTTGTATAGC
>CAZBQP010000079.1:0-6204 GCA_964494075.1 uncultured Clostridia bacterium | reverse complement strand
GGGGTGAGCAACGGTCAAGTCGACGTGGAAGGGGAGATTAACCTTCACGTCTGTGTATTAAAGAACGACGAATCCGTTTGTTCGTACGAACGACTCATTCCTTTTCGAGTTTCTGTACCGAGTGAAGAGGCGTTTGGCAATGTGACTGTCGGGGCGAAGGTGTCCGTTGCGTCTGCGCACCTCACTGCGGACGTAGACGAAGAAAAAGGAGTTAGCCGTGTCGTCCTGTCCTATCGGATTGCGGCGGAGTGTTACCTTGTGGTTAAAGATGAAATTTCCGTAGCGGAAGACGGGTTCTCGCTTTCCTCGCAAATTGACCTAAAAAAGCAAAATGAAGGGGGTATGTATTTAACGAGCCAAGTAAAAGGGGTAGAGCGAGTGAGCGGAAGTGCTGTGCTTTCCCCTGAAATGGACGGAGAGTATGCCCTGCAAGCCGCCGTTCTTCCCCGTGCGGAAATTGTCGTCAAGAAGGGGGAACGTGGCATGGAGGCGGAAGGGGCAATCCTTGCCGAAGTGTTCCTACTCGGCGTGGACGGGAGTCATCGTTCGACGATGCTTACGTTGCCATTTGTTTTCCCCGTGGAAGTGAAAGGGGATCGAGTGGAAGTAGATTGCGTGGTTTGCGGATTGAATATTCGACGTAAAAAGAGCGGCGAAACGGAAGCGGAGTGTACGCTTAAACTCTCCTTCCGTATTTACGAGGCACGGGAATGGACGTATATCTCCGAGGCAACGGTGGGCGAGGTGTATCCTGAAAACGACAGCGGATTTTCCGTATTCATGACGGAAGCAGGTGAGGATTTATGGCAGGTCTCCAAACGGCTGAATTGCGCCCCCGAGGATTTGGAAAAAAGCAATCCGAATCTGCAATTTCCGCTGAAAAACGGGGAGAGGATCTTTGTTTATCGACAAATAAAGTAAAAATACGGGGTGAATTTCAAAAATAATCAAAAAGAAAGGTAAAAAATCCCCATAAGATATTGAATTTTCCGAAAAAATATGGTACAATAGGAGAAGAGCAATCGGAGCGGCGAGAGTTCCTCGCCGCTTTTGATAATGAATGGCGCTCGGTGATAGTAAGGTTGATAAGGTTGATATGGACGTAATCAAAATTAAATCGTATGCAAAACTCAATCTTACGCTGGAAATTTTGGGGGTAAAAGAGGGGTATCATCAGCTCGACTCCCTCGTGACGAGCGTGGACGTGTTCGATCTTATCGTGTTAAAAAAACGCAAAGACAAGCTTTCGTCCGTCATTATGAAAGGCATGGGAAGCGAGTGTATTCCCCCCGAAACAAACGTTGCGTTGCAGGCAGCGGAGCTTTTTTCCGAAAGGTTCGGAACAAGTGGTGTGGACGTCGTCGTGTATAAGAATATCCCGATGAACGCAGGCATGGGTGGCTCGTCCGCAGATGCGGCAGGGGTGCTCAACGGAATGGCGCAACTGTACGGCGTGAATGATAGGGATAAGCTCAAAGAGCTTGCAGATCGTTTGGGGAGTGATACGGGCTATATGCTGACGGGCGGCTTTGCTCGAATGCAGGGCAGAGGAGAGAAGGTGACGCCGCTTTCTCTTACGAACAAACTCCACTTTTTATTGTTGATTCCCCAAGGGGGCGTGTCATCGAAGGCGTGCTATCAAAAGTATGACGAACTCCCTCGCACTTTGGAATGGCGGGAAAATCAGACGGATGCATTGATTGCGGCGTTGCAAAAAAACAATTTGGAAGAGGGGGGCAGGTATTTGATGAACGACCTTTTTGTGTCTGCCTTACATCTCAATCCAAACGTGCGGCAGGCAAGAGAGGAAGCGTTGTCTTTTTCGCCATTGGGCGCAACCATGACGGGCTCGGGCAGCGGCGTGGTGGCAATGTTTGATAGCAAGGAATTGTGCGAATGGGCGCAGAGCCGATATAGAGGAAAAAGCCGCGCATACGTAATTTCAACGTGCACGCCCGATTATCAAAGGGCGGAAAAAACAAAAGTCGAAAGACGGAGTTATTTTAGAAATCCATTCTGCTTGTCGCAGGACGAAATAGATGAAGCAAAGGAATAAGGGAAATAATCATGGAAGAAAGAATTGTAGATGATGAGTTTGGCAGAGGTATTCGTTTGAAGAAGACGAAGGACGGATACGTGGACGTGGAGGACGAGCTTGCTCCCGAAACGGAAGAGGAAGAGGTGCAAACGGCGGAAGAGGAAATCGCCGTGATTCTTCCCGACGAGAACGAGGATGAGACATATTCGATGCCCGTTGCATACAGTGAAGGGGATGACGAAGACCTCGTGGATTTGTCGCCCGAGGAAGCGGAGCGTGTACGCAAGGAAAAGGCGGACGAACTGCGTCGTCGCAAAGAGGCGTATGAAAACGCTTGCAACGAGGGGAAGAAATTGCTGGAAACGGGCAGCTTCCATGCGGCGGAAATTGTCTATGAAAGAGCGTTGAAGCTGGACGAGCTTGCGACGGACGCTTCAGTTGGGTACTGGCGTGCGAAAACGGCAGATTTTACCGATCCCGACGTGCTTGCAGAAGAGTATCTCGAAGGGAAAATGGAAGAATTGGAATCCGACCTCGGCGTGATTGCGACGGAAATCATCAAGCGAGATTATCACGATCAATTTGAAAAACGGTATCAAGAGCTTTGCGAACAGGAAAGCCCCATTTGGGAGCGTGTAGAGCGCAAACAAGTGGAACGAAGAGCCATTCTTTCCCAAAGACGGACGAAAGGATTTATCTTCTTCCTTTGTGCACTGCTTCCTCTGATTGGCTCGTTGATCGCAACGGCAATCGTGGGTATGAAGAATTTTTCCACGCCTGATAATGCGTACGTTGTGCCGACGATTGTTTGCGGCTGTATTGCGGTGGTAGCATTCTTGTTTTCTCTTTTCGTGACCAACATATTTTTTAACGCTTGTCGAATGTATCGCATGAATGAAAATCTTGCTTCGACGGAAGACGGAAAGGCGGTTTTGGATATTCGAGAATATAAAGCGGTGTATGAAGGATTGTTGCTTGCTCCTCGTATAGAAGAATTTGAAGAGAATGATGACGAGGAAGATTTGGGCGAAATGGATGAAATGGAGGAAGCGGAGGAAGCTGATAAAGTGGAAACGCTCGTCGAAGAATAAAGGAAAATGAACGAAGGACCAATCGTCTTTCGTTTTTTTCTTGCATTTCCCATAATTTTGTGGTATAATCTACAACAGAAAACCATAAAAAATCATGCGATTGACAGGTTGCAAGCCATTTTCGTCGGTAAGAGCTGGAAAAGCGATGAAACGTGCGGTCTACTTGAACAATCGAAAGAGAAAGGTGTATGAAAAAAATTTTAACTTATTTTAAGCCGTATAAGTGGCAGAGTTTGTTGGGACCTCTATTCAAATTGATGGAAGCCACGTTTGAGCTACTCGTGCCCTTCGTCGTTGCAGCCATTGTGGACAATGGGTTGGGCGAACTTGTGGAAGGACAAGGGTATGTGTACGCAGACAAGAGTTATATTGTTTGGATGTGTGTCCTTCTTGGCGTTTTTGGATTGCTTGGCCTCGCTTTTTCCGTGACTGCGCAATACTTTTCTGCACGTGCGGCAACGGGCGTATCGGCAGGGGTAAGAAGTGACCTCTTCAAGAAATTGCAATCGTTAAGCTATAAGGATATCGACAGAATGGGGGAAGCGACCATGCTCACCCGTATGACGAGTGACGTAGATAAGATGCAGACGGGGATCAATCTCTTTTTGCGACTTCTCCTTCGTTCCCCGTTTATTGTGTTCGGGGCGTTGGTGTGTGCGTGCATCATCGATCCGTCTTCCTTCGGCGTATTCGGAGGCGCAATTCTCATTCTTGCCATCGTTGTGTATGCGGTGATGTTTATCTGTATGCCGCTGTACAAGAAAACGCAGGCAAAGCTGGATAAGGTACTTCTTTCCACTCGTGAGAATTTGACGGGGGCGAGAGTGCTGCGTGCCTTTTGTAAGGAGGAGGACGAGCGTCGTCTTTTTGACGAACGCAACGAACAACTGACCAAAGAGCGTAAATTCGTGGGCGGAATTGCTGCTATTACCAATCCTTTGACCTTCGTGTTGGTCAACATTGCTATTATTCTCCTTTTGTATACTTGCGGTATTCGTGTGGACAGCGGCGAGCTGACGCAAGGTAAGGTGATTGCACTTTACAACCTCATGAGCCAGATTTTAATCGAGCTTATCAAGCTTGCCAACCTCATTGTGACGGTGGCGAAAGCGGTGGCAAGTGCAGAGCGTATTGAGGCGGTGTTGAATAAGGAACCTTCCATTGAACTTGAAAATGATGAGGGTATGTCTGCGTTCAACGATGATATGATCGTTTTTGATCACGTTTTTGCACGCTACAATGAAGGGGCAGAGGACGCCTTGAACGACATTAGTTTTACCTTGAAACGAGGGGAGACACTCGGTGTTATCGGGGGAACGGGTTCTGGAAAAACGACGCTTGTCAACCTGATTCCTCATTTCTATGACGTGCGTGAAGGACGTGTGTTCGTCAACGGACGAAACGTGAAGAGCGTGGGATGGCAGACCTACCTTCGTGAAAAAATCGGCGTTGTGCCGCAGAAGGCGCAGCTTTTCAAAGGTACGATTCGTGAAAACCTCTTATGGGGGAGAGCGGATGCAACGGATGAAGAGTTATGGGCGGCTGCCAAAATTGCGCAGGCAGATGAGTTTATCAAGCAGAAAGGGGGGCTGGACACCCCCGTGGAACAGGGCGGAAAGAATTTCTCTGGCGGTCAAAAACAACGTTTGACGGTGGCACGTGCCCTTGTGCGAGATCCCGATATTTTGATTTTGGACGATTCCTCGTCGGCGCTCGACTATGCAACGGATGCGGAATTGCGCAAAGGGATTCGTACGCTGGATACGACGGTCGTCATTGTCTCTCAACGTGCCTCTTCCGTGCGTGAAGCGGATAAGATTCTCGTCCTCGACGAAGGGGAGTGTGTTGGCATGGGTACGCATGAAGAGCTTATGAAATCTTGCGACGTCTATCGTGAAATTTATTTCTCCCAGTATGAGAAAGAGGAGGTGGATGCATGAGAAAAGTAAAAAAATGCGCCGAGGGGCGTACTCAAAAACCTTCTACCTTACAAAGAATACTCCGCTATGTACTGCGGTATCCTCTGTCCCTGCTCTGTTCACTGCTCCTTGCCGTGGTGACGGTGGTGGCGACTTTGCTCGTGCCCGTGTACTTCGGTGATGCTGTCGATTGCATCGTGGAGAGCGGCGTATTGTGGGAGGAGCTCTATGCCATCTTTATCAAAATCGGCGTGACCATCGGGGTGGGCGGACTTTCGCAATGGTTGATGAGTCTTTGCAACAACCGCATTTCCTGTCACGTGGTGCGTGATATTCGTGAGGATGCGTTTGATAAGCTTGGCAGATTGCCTTTGCAATATATCGACACGCATGCGCATGGGGATACGGTGAGTCGTATCGTTGCCGACGCTGATCAGTTCTCGGACGGACTTTTGATGGGTTTCACCCAGTTTTTTACGGGCGTTATGACCATCTTAGGCACGATCGTGTTTATGCTTATTACCAACTTCAAAATAGGGCTCGTCGTGGTGTTAGTGACACCCGTCTCCCTGTTTGTGGCTCGATTTGTGGCGAACCATACCCATAAATTCTTCACCGAACAGACGGCTACTCGTGGCGAACAGACCGCTTTTGCGGAAGAAGCTATCGGTGGATTGAAGACGGCGAAGGCGTTCGGACATGAGGATGAGCATGCGCAGAAATTTGATGAAATCAATACACGTCTTGAAAAGGCAACGATGAACGCTACCTTCTATTCCTCTTTGACCAACCCGTCTACACGATTTATCAACAATTTGGTGTATGCGTTGGTTGCCCTTCTCGGTGCGTTCGACGTCGTGGGCGGTGTTTTCACCGTCGGCGGATTGACGAAATTCTTATCGTATGCCAATCAATACACAAAACCGTTCAATGAAATTTCAGGCGTCGTCACCGAACTGCAAAATGCTTTCGTGTGCGCTTCGCGCGTGTTCGAGCTCCTCGAAGAGGAAGAGCAACCCTCCGATTTAGGCAATCGCGATTTACAATCCGTCCAAGGCGACGCGTCGTTCGAAAACGTAAACTTTTCCTACGATCCCGAGCAAAAACTAATCGAAGATTTCTCCCTTTGTGTCCGCGCGGGGCAGCGCGTTGCCAT
>CAZBQP010000078.1:0-6221 GCA_964494075.1 uncultured Clostridia bacterium | reverse complement strand
CTTCAACGTAAACTGGTTCCGTCAGGACGAAAACGGTAACTTCATGTGGCCCGGTTTCGGCGACAATATGCGCGTTCTCGACTGGATCCTCGATCGTTGCGAAGGCAATGTAGATGCTCGTGAAACTGCAATCGGTTACGTTCCTTATGCAAAGGATATCAACATCGAAAACTGCGATATCACGGCTGATACGCTTGATAAGCTCCTTGTTGTTGATAAAGCTCGTTGGGCAATGGAAGCGGAAGAAATCACGGCATATTATGCGGAAAACTTCGGCGACAAGATGCCTAAAGAAATCATGGATAACCTCGCAATCCTTAAAAAGAACTGCGCAGAATAATCTTTGAGCGAAACGTAAAATGCAAGCTCTCCGAGTAATCGGGGAGCTTGTTTGATGTGAAAAAACGTTGTATTCGATAATGGTTTCGGCGGGGAGTTTTCCCCGCCTTGTTTTACGTACGGTGAGTTGTGTCAGAGAGTTGTCTCGAAAGATTACACCACAATGTATGTGCGATTTATACAATTTACACAATTTACGATGCGAAGACATAGCTATGTAAAAACACTTGACTTCTATCGTGTTTTATGATAAAATATCATAGATTTTTATGACAATAAAAAGGAGACGTTATGGAAAAGAAGAATAGACCTGTTCAAAAGCGAAAATGGTGGTTCCGTATCATGAAAAAATTGATGTTGGGACGCTATAAAGAACCAAAATTTATCTATTTGGGCGAAAAAATTGATAAAAGTAGCATTATTTTGAGCAATCATGAGGGTACGGAAGCTCCGATGTCTTGGGAACTCTATTGTGATAAACCCATTCGTATGTGGGGCGCAAGCGAGATGAATTCGGGCTTGGTGGCGCTGTATAAGTATCAAACGAAGGTGTATTATCACGAAAAGAAACATTGGAATTTGTTTTTGGCTCGTTTGTTCTGCTTGGTGGCAAGCCCGTTGACCAACTTGTTCTATAAGGGATTGAATTTGATTTCCACCTATCGAGATAGCCGTTTTTTGAAGACGTTGCGTGAGAGTGTGACCGCTCTTAACGAAGGGGATAATATCATCATTTATCCTGAGGATTCGACAAACGGATATTTGGCAGAATTGGAAGGTTTTCATCAAGGATTTGTGGCGTTGGCAGAACTTTGCCATAAGAAAGGCATGGACGTACCCATCTACGTGACCTATTTTAGAAAATCCGATTTGACTTGCATTATTGATGCGCCCGTATATTATCGTGATTTGATCGCAAACGGCGCCACGAGAGAGGAAATTGCCAAAAAATTGTTGGATAGATGTAACGAGCTTGGTAGGATGCAGTTCCCGAAAGAAATGGGTGATGAACAGCAAAAAGAAGCTGTCTAAACACCTTGAAATAATAGAGAATGAGACGACCATGTATGAGTTGAACTACAAAATAGGGATTTCTCCATTCTCACATCTATGAGGAATTGATTATGAAAAACATTGTCATTACGGGCGTTTGCGGAGGCATGGGGCACGCTGCAGCGAAACGCTTTTTAGAGGCTGGATTCCGTGTATTCGGCATCGACCGTCAATCGACTTCGGATTTGCCCATCGACTATTTTTCCGCCGATATTACGGATACGCACTCCATTGACGAGGTTTGCTGTGAGATTGCGAGCAAGACGGACAAACTGGATGCGATTTTACATTTTGCCGGTATGTACAATCTCGATTCGTTGGTGGAAATTAGCGAGGAAGATTTTGTCAAAATCTTCGATATTAATTTATTTGGAATCTATCGCATCAACAAGGCTTTCGTGCCGATGATGAGGGAAGGCGGACGTATCGTCATCACGTCGAGCGAGCTTGCTCCCTTGGATCCGTTGCCGTTTACAGGTTTGTACGCCATTACCAAGGGTGCGGTGGAAAAATACGCCGATTCCTTGCGTATGGAGCTGAACATTCACGGAATTTCTGTCAGCGTCATTCGTCCCGGAGCGGTGAAAACGGGAATGCTCGGTGCGTCGACGTCGGCGCTTGAAAAATTTTGTGAAAAGACGGAGCGATACGCTTGTAACGCCGCAAGATTTCGTCGAATCGTGGATTCGGTGGAGACGAGAAACGTGCTGCCTGAAAAGATTGCCGAACTTGCCTTTAAGGCGGTTACGTCAAAAAGAGCGAAGCTTACCTACAACATTAATCGCAATCCGTTGCTGCGGCTTTTGAATGTTTTGCCAAAGCGCTTGCAGGTGTGGATTATTGCTAAAATTCTCAAATAATCGTTTACTTTTGGGAACGCTCCCGTTAAAAAATGATCAAGTACTTTGACGGTAAAAAAGAGACTCGGACAGTCGTTTGGCTGTTCGAGTCTTTTCCATCTTCTTTTGTGGGGAACTTTTGTTTACTTGTTCGGTTGTATAATATCGGCGAGGGTTTTGCTATCGAAATAGTCGTTGACGAGCTGATAAAATTCCGTCCACATGGGGTAGGTACGGCAGGAATCAGATCTTTCGCAAGGCGCAGCGCCGCATTCCAAGCAAGTGACGGGGGCTAAATCCCCCTCGGTGAGTCGTAAAATATCCCCGATGCGGCAACATTCGGGAGATTTTACCAAACGATAGCCGCCACCTCTGCCGTGGATGCCTTCAATGAATCCGTTTTTGCAAAGAACGGGTAAAATCTGTTCCAAATATTTGAGGGAAATCCCTTGTCGAGTTGCGATTTTATTCATGGGGATAAGTCCCTCGTTTTCGTGTTCTGCTAAATCAGCAAGCACTCTCAACGCATACCTGCCCCTTGTTGATATCATCATTCTTCCACCTCCGAAGTCTATTTATGAACGCAATTTTTACAATTTATTTTTGTCTGTTACGATTTATTCGTCGTGGCAATGCGTGCAGCTTTCACAGTCGGGAAATAGAGTGTGATCGTACGGAATGCCGTTTCTTTCATAATAATCTTGCAACGCCTTTTTGATTGCCTCTTCTGCGAGTACGGAACAATGCAGCTTGTGTGCAGGCAGCCCGTCGAGCGCTTCTACAACCGCTTTGTTGGTCAGGGCAAGTGCCTCGGAAAGGGGCTTGCCCTTGATTAATTCGGTCGCCATAGAACTGGATGCGATGGCAGAGCCGCAGCCAAACGTTTCAAACTTGACGTCCGTGATGACGTCGTTGTCGATTTTTAGGTAAATTTTCATGATGTCGCCGCATTTTGCGTTGCCGACTTCGCCGACTCCGTCTGCGTTTTCAATGACGCCGACGTTGCGTGGGTTTCTGAAATGATCCATTACTTTGTCGCTGTATAAAGCCATGGTAGTGTCCTCACTTGATGATGAATTCTCTTTTTCCGTTGACAAGATCCCGCCAGACGGGGGAAATGCTTCGGAGATATTCCACAACCTCTTTGACGGTGCGGATGGTGTAGTTGATTTCTTCCTCGGTATTCTCCTCGGAGAGGGAAAGCCGCAAGGAGCCGTGTGCGACGTCGTGTACTCTGCCGATGGCAAGAAGTACGTGGCTGGGGTCGAGCGAACCGGACGTGCAGGCAGAACCTGACGAGGCGCAAATTCCCTTGTCGTCCAAAAGTAGGAGAAGGGATTCTCCTTCAATGCCTTCAAAACAGAAATTGACGTTTCCGGGGAGCCTGTTCACTTTGTCGCCGTTCAGGATAGAATGGGGGATTTGAGAAAGCCCGTCAATGAGCATATCCCGTAACGCCGTGAGTTTTTTGGCGTTTTCTTTTCTATGAGTGCAAGCTTCTTCCAAGGCTGTCGCCATGCCCATGATGGCAGGTATATTCTCCGTGCCTGCACGTTTGCCTCGCTCCTGTGCCCCGCCTTCGATGAGGTTGGAAAGCAAAAATCCCGTCTTTGCGTAGAGCGCTCCGATTCCCTTAGGGCCATGAAATTTGTGCGCCGAGAGGGAGAGCGCATCGACGTTGTCCGTCTGTACGTTTACGGGCAGATGTCCCACGGCTTGTACGGCGTCCGTGTGAAAGGGGATTTTTCGTTCACGACAGAGTGCGCCGATTTCTCGAATGGGTTGAATGCTGCCGATTTCGTTGTTCGCATACATGACGGTGACGAGACAGGTGTCCTCACGGAGGGCGTTTTTCACCTCTTCGACGGCTACAATCCCGTTTTCTCCCACGGGCAGAAGGGTGATTTCAAACCCTTCTTGTTGGAGTTTTTTGAGGGTGTGTAACACGGCGTGGTGTTCGATGGAAGTGGAAAGGATATGTTTCTTTCCCACCCTTGCTCCTCTTTTAGCGGCGGAGAGTATAGCTTGGTTGTCCGCTTCGCTGCCGCCCGACGTGAAGTAGATTTCGTTCGGTTTTGCGCCGATACAGGCGGCGATTCGAGCTCTGGCATCTGCCAAGGCTTCAGCGGCAGCTTGTCCTACGGAATGTAGACTGGACGGATTGCCGTAGATGTTTTCCAGATAGGGGAGCATTGCCGAAAGAGCGGCGTTACTCATTTTGGTTGTGGCTCCGTTGTCTAAATAAATTTGCATAAAAGCTCCTTTGCGTTTTGCCTCTCTTTCGAGAAAATCGAGAGGGGGGTGTCGTTTTTGAATAAATTTTAGATTAAATGGCGTTGAAACCGCCCTGTAAATCGGCGAGAATGTCGTCGATATGTTCAAGCCCTATGGAAAGACGAATGGTGTTGGGCTTAATGTTTTGTTCGGTAAGTTCCTCTTCTGTTAACTGGCTGTGCGTGGTTGTTGCAGGATGAATGACGAGACTCTTGGCGTCGGCAACGTTGGCAAGCAGGGAAAAGATTTTTAAGCTGTCGATAAATTGGTGCGCCTCTTCTTGACCGCCCTTGATTTCAAAGGTGAAAATAGAGCCGCCCCCGTTCGGAAAATATTTTTCGTACAGGGCATGGTCTGGATGAGCGGGTAAAGAGGGGTGATTAACTTTTTCCACTTGCGGATGATGAGAGAGGAATTCCACCACTTTTTTCGTGTTTTCTACATGGCGTTCCAGCCGTAAAGAGAGAGTTTCAATCCCCTGTAAAAGGAGGAAAGCTGCAAATGGAGAAATGGTTGCGCCCGTATCACGAAGCAAAATTGCACGGATATAGGTGACGAACGCCGCTGCCCCTGCCGCTTTGACGAAAGAAACGCCGTGGTAGGAAGGGTTGGGGGCTGCAATGGCGGGATATTTGTCGCTTGCTGCCCAGTCGAACTTACCGGAATCTACGATGATGCCGCCGAGCGTTGTACCGTGTCCGCCGAGGAATTTGGTGGCAGAGTGTACGACGACGTCTGCGCCGTGTTCGATGGGACGAATGAGGTAAGGAGTGCCGAAGGTGTTGTCTACAACGAGGGGAATCCCATGCTTATGCGCAAGTGCTGCCAAAGCGTCGATGTCGGGAATGTCGCTGTTGGGGTTGCCGAGCGTTTCGATATAGATAGCACGTGTGTTTTCTTGGATTGCCTTTTCCGTTTCTTCGAGATCGTGGATATTGACGAAAGTTGCCGTAATACCGAAATTAGGAAGGGTATGTGCGAGAAGATTGTAACTGCCGCCGTAGATGGTCTTTTGTGCGACGAAGTGCCCGCCGTTTTGTCCGAGTGCTTCCAACGTGTAGGTGATTGCTGCCGCACCCGAAGCGAGTGCCAGAGCGGCAACCCCTCCTTCCAACGCCGCAACTCGCTTTTCGAGCACGTCTTGCGTGGAGTTGGTGAGTCTGCCGTAGATATTGCCTGCGTCGGAAAGTCCGAAACGAGCAGCCGCATGTGCGGAGTTTTTGAATACGTATGAGGTGGTGGCGTAGATGGGCACCGCACGAGCGTCGGTGGCAGGGTCGGGTTGTTCTTGTCCCACGTGCAGTTGAAGGGTTTCAAATTGATATTTTTCAGACATGATAATTTCTCCTTTTCGTCTTGTTGAACGTAGTAGTGTAAGGTTTATTTTTTTGTTTTTCATACACGACACAGTCACATTCGTCCGAAACGGAAATTCGCCCTGACGAGCTTTTCAAAAGGGTTTTGTCTGAGTGAGCGAGCCGTCCGCTTTGTAGTTTTCACTTTTTCGATATACACAACTCGTCCTCCTCCTGATTTTACACATTTTTGATTTGCAAATAGTATAGCATTTTTTACCTACCTTGTCAATAGGTAAATAGGGGGTTATAGTAAAAAAAGGAAAAATTTTTTTAAAAAAAATGGAGAGGGGAATAAAAAGCTTTGCGTTGGTGTGTTCTTCTTTTTTGTTCACGTCATTTTTTTACGTGCGTATAATAA